>JANXLP010000101.1 GCA_025355125.1 Opitutaceae bacterium
GAATGGTCGCGGGCGGGGGGCGAGGGGCCTGGGGCGATGGGAGGGAGGTTGCTCGGCGAGGAATGGCTGACGCGGTGGCGGCGCAGCGATGCGAAGTTTCCGGCGTCGCTGGCGATGGACGCGCGCACGGAATTTGAGCGGCGGATCGAGGGGCATCCGCAGTTTGCGCATTGATTTCTCCGGTGTGCGGGCGACTAGTGGTCGCACTGGATCATGAACTTCGAACTCGTTATCCGCCGGGTGATCGGTGCGCTGGAGACGGAGGGGGTGCGCTACGCGCTCATTGGCGGATTTGCGATGGCTTTGCGCGGGGTGCAGCGGGCGACGATGGATTTAGACTTCATCCTGATGTTGGAGGATATGGAGAAAGTTGATCGGATTTTAAGGGTGTGTGGCTATGAAAAGGTCTATGAATCGCACAACGTTTCGCACTATGCGTCGGCTGATCAAAGTTGGGGACGGATTGATATTCTGCATGCGTTTCGAGGGCCGACTTTGGGCATGCTCAAGCGGGCAGAAATGATTCCCGTATTTCAGGACTTGGGCATGCGCGTGGTGCACATTGAGGACATTGTCGGATTAAAAGTGCAGGCTGCGGTCAATGATCCGACGCGGGCGGTGCGGGATTGGGCGGATATCCGGATGTTGCTGGAAGCCGCGAGTGAGCGGGGCGCGGTAATTGATTGGGCGTTGCTGGCCGATTACCTTGAGCTTTTTCATTTGGAATCCCGCATGACTGAGCTGAAATCATTTTATGGCACGGGTAAGTAAACTTGAGGGTGAACAATTAAAACGCGCGGTCGCAGATCGCGTCCGGCCCAGCCGGTATCCCGTGCGGGCGCCGGCTGACTATATAGAGTTCGTCACATTTTCGTCTCGGCTGACGGCGGGTCAACCGGCCCACAAGGGCAAGTTCATCACTCGAGGTGAGCACTGGAAACTTTGAGTGAATTAGAAGTTAACGGCGGGAGGGTGATCGTTAGCTGCTAAAACTATGGACGCGGGCCGGGCGCCCGTCCCGCGCGAACTTAATTTTTCCGCGTCGAGACTTCGATCACGTCGTGGGGGGCGGCTTCTTTTTGGCCGGCGGGGCTCACGCGGATGTAGCGGGCTTTTTCGCGAAGCGCGGGAAGCGTGGCGGCGCCGAGGTAGCCCATGCCGCTTTGGACGCCGCCGATGAGGTTATCGATGGTGTCGTCGAGGGAGCCGCTGACTTCCTTGAGGGCTTCAATGCCTTCGGCGGTCACCTTGCGGGCGGTGTCGTTTTTATCGTGGCCGTAGCGGGCGGCGCTGCCGGCTTTCATCGCGGAGAGGCTGCCCATCCCGCGGTATTGTTTATAAACTTTGCCGCTGATCTCCATGATCTCGCCGGGGGCTTCGCGGCAGCCGGCTAGGATGCCGCCGCAGATCACAGCGTCGGCGAGCGTGAGGGCTTTGACGATGTCGCCGGATTTGGTGATGCCGCCGTCGGCAAGAAGTTTGACGCCTTTTTTCTTGGCGGCGGTGCTGGCGACGTAGAGGGCGGTGAGTTGCGGGATGCCGACGCCGGCGACGATGCGGGTGGTGCAGATGGAGCCGGGGCCCTGGCCGATCTTGATGGCGTTGGCGCCGCAGTCGGCGAGGAACTCGGTGCCGGCTGCGCTGGTGACGTTGCCGGCGATGATGGTGAGATGGGGGAAGGCGCCGCGGACGAGTTTCACCATGTCGCCGACGCCGGCGGTGTGGCCGTGGGCGGTGGAGACGGCGACGGCGTCGATGTCCTCGTCCACGAGGTGGCCGACGTGGGTGAGAATTTTGTCACGGTCGAGGGAGCCGTCGGGTTTGCGGACGGGCGAGAGGGCGGCGCCGACGACGAGGCGGAAGCTGGCGTCGCGGGCGGGTTTGCGGCGGGCCTTGGCCTCGGTGGTGATGCGCTCGACATCGGAGGCGGTGATGAGGCCGCGGAGGCGGTCATCGGTGTCCACGACGAGCATCTTGTTGATGCCGACGTTGGCGGTGAAGAAACGGTCGGCGGCGGAGATGGGATCTTTGGCGGCGGCGGCGGCGGTTTCCGTGATGAGGGAAGCGCGGGGCGTCATGACTTCGGAGACGCGTTTGGATTTGTAGCGGTCTTTGACGACGTTGCCGGAGAGGAGGCCGGCGAGGCGGCCGTTGGCATCAACGACGGGGAAGGTCGAGAACGAGAAGCGCTTGGCCTCGATCATCGCGAGAATGTCGCCGATGAGGAGATCGGAGCCGACGGTGATGGGATCTTGGATGAGGCCGTGGATGTGGCGCTTTACGCGGGCGACTTCCTTCACCTGTTCCTTGCCAGGCATGTTGTAGTGGATGAGGCCGAGGCCGCCGTTGAGTGCCATGGCGATGGCCATGCGGGACTCGGTGACGGTATCCATGTCCGACGAGATGATCGGAATGTGGAGGCGGAGCGAATCAGAGAGGGTTGTCGCGGTGTCGGCGTCCTTGGGAAGAATCTCGGAATGGAGCGTCGCGAGGGAGACGTCGTCGAACGTCAGCGCCGTGGGCAGATTGGCCCGAAAGAAGGCGTCGGCCGGGAGATAGAATTCGGCGTCGGCGGAAGAGGCGTCGAGCGAGGCGGGCGTGGCAACCTTGGTCATGATTGCCGTGAACGGAGTAGGCCGGCGGGGGCGGAGCGCAAACAGAAAGTCTGACAAGGGGGCGCGTGGCCGAATGCGGGCGGGGAGCGGAAGGGGCGAACGAGGAGCGGGGGCCCACGGAATACACGGAAAACACGGAAAAAAGATGGCGGAAGGCGGCAACGTTTTCCGACTGAAGCCGGGACTACGAACTCGGATGGGGGCTGCGGAGCGTTGCGTTGCAGAGGGACGTGGGTTTGGTGGGCGGGAAATTTATGCGAGTGCGTTTCCAGTTTCGGCGGTATCGGTTGGCGTTTCGTGCGGCGGTGCGGACGGCGCATGGGGTGTGGACCGAGCGCGAAGGGGTGATTGTGCGGGTGAGTGACGAAGCGGGGAATAGCGGACTGGGGGAAGCGGCGTGTTTGCCTTGGTTTGGGACCGAGACCGTGGACGAGGCGGAGGCGGCGTGCGGGAAATTTGACGAATGGATCGAGGCGGAGGCTTTGGGGGAATTGCCGGTGGGGCTGGTGTGTCTGCGGAACGCGGTGGCGGCGGCGCGCGGGGAATTGGCTGCGGTGATGGTGCGTGGGACAGGCGAGGCGAGGCGGGCGGGAGAAGGGCGGGTCAAAGACCCGCCCTACCTCGGAGTGGCGGCGCTGTTGCCGGCGGGGCGGGCGGTGTTGGAGGCGCTGGGGCCGAAGGCGGAGGCGGGTTTTCGGGTGTTTAAGTGGAAGGTGGGCGTGGGCGATGTCGCGGATGAGTTGGGACTCTTTGATGATGTGTGCGCGGCGCTGCCGAGCGGGGCAAAGCTGCGACTCGATGCGAATGGGGCGTGGGATCGGCGGAAGGCGGAGCGTTGGCTGGAGCGATGCGCGGACCGGCCGGTGGAGTTTGTCGAGCAGCCTTGCTTCGCGGAGGCTGCGCAGGGTGAGGCCCAGCAAAGAAAGGCTGAGGATGTTTTGCGCGGACTCGCGGAGGATTGGCCGACGCCGATCGCATTGGATGAATCACTCGTGAGTGCGGGCGATGTGGAGCGGTGGATCGGCGATGGGTGGCGGGGCGTGTGGGTCGTGAAGCCGAGTTTGTTCGGCGATGTGGCGGGGGTGCTCGCGCAGTTGGAAAAGGCGAAGGCGAGCGTGGTGTTTTCGTCGTCGCTGGAGACGGCGGTGGGGGCGCGGGCGGCGTTGACGTGGGCGTTTGGGTGGAAGGGGGAGGCGCGGGCGCTGGGGTTTGGGGTGTGGCCGCTGTTTCAGGATGCGCGGTGCGACGGGCCGTATGCGGCGCCGTTTATCCGACCGGCGGATGTGGCGAGGATTGATGCGGAGGCCGTATGGAACGCGATCAACTGAAGGCGCTCGTGCGGGCTACGGGTGTGGCGGTGGAGCGGGGGGAGAATGTATTTTTGGGGGATGCGGTGGTGCGGAAGAACGCGGAAGGAACGTTTAACGCTGAACGTTTAACGTTGAACGTTGAAGTGACGAAAATGGGTTGGCTGGGGATCGCGACGGGGGGGACGAGCGGCGGGGTGAAATTTGCGCGGCACGACGAGCGGACGCTCACGGCGGCGGTGGGGGGATTTTGTGCGCACTTTGGGATCGAGCGGGTGAACGCGGTGGATGTGTTGCCGGCGTATCATGTGAGCGGGTTGATGGCACGAGTGCGCTGCGCAGCTACGGGCGGGAGGCATCTGGCTTGGTCATGGAAGCAACTGGAGGCCGGCGAACGCCCCGTGCTTTCGAAGGCGAACGGTGACTGGGTGCTTTCGCTCGTGCCGACTCAGCTGCAACGGCTGCTGAGTTCGGCGGAGGCGGTGGCGTGGCTGCGCGGATTCAAAGTGATCTTTATTGGCGGCGGTCCGGTATGGCAGGAACTGACGGATGCGGCGGCGGCGGAGAAACTGCCGTTGTCGTTGAGCTATGGGATGACGGAGACGGCGGCGATGATC
The DNA here is from genome assembly GCA_025355125.1 of Opitutaceae bacterium. Taxonomy (GTDB): domain Bacteria; phylum Verrucomicrobiota; class Verrucomicrobiia; order Opitutales; family Opitutaceae; genus Tous-C4FEB. Next base: position 4,540 of record JANXLP010000101.1, read on the forward strand.
GCGGCGTTGAAGCCGGAGGAATTTTTAGCGGGAGCGCGGAGCTGTGGGGCGGTGTTGCCACACGCGGCGGTGAGGTTGGACGCGGAGGGCTTGATCACGATCACGGGTGAATCGGTGTTTCGCGGGTATTGGCCGGCGGCGGGCGCGGCGCGGGAATTTCAGACGGAGGATCTGGGGCGCTTCGATGAGCATGGGCATCTGCACGTGCTCGGAAGGCGTGATGCGGTGATCATCACGGGCGGAAAAAAAGTGCAGCCGCTGGAGGTGGAGGCGGTGTTGAGGGCGAGCGGGGAATTTGCCGATGTGGCGGTGATCGGTGTGCCGGATGCGGAGTGGGGCGAGGCGGTGGTGGCGTGTTATCCGACGGCGCCGCGTGAGCCGGATTTAGAGCGGGCGGTGGCGAATCTGACGGGGGCGCTGAAGCCGAAGCGGTTCGTGGCGGTGGCGGATTGGCCGCGGAATGCCCAGGGGAAAATCAACCGTGCTTTGCTGAAGCAGCTCGCCAGCGCGAGGTGATCAGTGGAAGTCGTGGGAAGTTTGAGTGGGTAAGTCGGCTGCGCGGAGGGCCTCGATCTTGTAGGCTTTCACGTGGATCACTTTGGAGACGTTTTGAACGACGCCGGTGATGCGCAGGGCGGGTTCCTGCGTGATGGTGAGGCGGAGACGTTCGAAAAGCGCGGGGACAACGACGGCGTTGGCGATGCCCGTTTCATCTTCGAGACTGATGAAAACAAAGCCGGCGGCGGTGCCGGGGCGCTGACGGCAGATGACGGAGCCGGCGATGACGACGTGCTGACCAGTTTTGATTTGGGGCAAGTCGGCGGCGCGACAAACGCCAGGCAGGCGCGGGCGAATCAGCGCCATCGGGTGCTCGCCGACGGTGAGATTCAGGCCGGCGAAATCGGCGGTTACTTGCTCGTTACGCGACATGGCGCGAAGGGGCGATTCATCGCGGTAGGTTTCGGCAAATTGCCTGAAGAGGTTTTCGTCATCGGACCACGCGGTCTCCACGGACCAGAGGGCAGCGCGGCGGTCGGTGGAGAGCGTAGCGAGGGCGCCGACGGCGGCGAGGGAGCGGCGCTCGGTGGCGGTGAAATCGGTGCGGCGCAGAAAATCGTCCATCGAAGCGAACGGTTGGTGGGTGCGTGTGGCGACGAGCGCGTGCACGGCGGATTTGCGCAGGCCTTTTACGAAGCGCAGGCCGATGCGAATCGTTTTCTCGCCTTCGACGGTGCACTCCCAGAGCGAGGTGGAAATGCAGACGGGGTTGGCGATCAGATCGTGGCGGCGTCCGTCTTGGAGGAGCGTCGCCGGGGAGTAAAAGCCCATGGGTTGATTGTTGAGCAGGCTGGCGAAAAATTCAGCGGAGCGATGAATCTTCAGCCACGTGCTAGCATAGGCGATCATGGCAAAACCGATGGCGTGGGACTCGGGGAATCCGTAAGCGGCGAAAGATTTTGCAGAGGACGAAATTCGATTAATTACATTTTCGTTTCGACCGTGCGCACGCAGTGCGACCTTGAGTTTATCGAGCGCTAGATCGAGGCGATCGGGATATTTGGTGAAGCCCATGGCGCGGCGGAGTTCCTCGGCTTGGGAACCGGTGTAGCCTGCGAGCTGTTGGGAAAGCTGGAGCATTTGCTCCTGAAAGAGGATCACCCCGCGGGTGCGCTGGAGGATCGGCTTTACGATGTCCTCGACGGAAGCATCGATGTAGTCGTCTTTCTCCAAACCGTCGCGCCGCCGTATGAGCGGATGCACGAGGTCACCGGTGATGGGGCCGGGGCGAACGATGGCGACCTGCATGGCGAGGTCGTAGAGATTGAGGGGTTTGAAGCGGGGAAGGGTCGCCATCTGTGCGCGACTCTCGATCTGGAACACGCCGACGGTGTCCGCAGCGCGGATGCGCTCGTAGGTGAGCGGATCGTCCTCGGGGAAATCTTGCAGGCTTTTGGGGCCGCGTTCGCCGCAGAGTTCGATGCTGTCCTGCATGACCGCCATGATGCCGAGGCCGAGGAAATCGATCTTAACGATGCCGAGGTTTTCGCAGTCTTCCTTGTCCCACTGGCAGACGATGCGGTTGTCCATGGCGGCGGGTTCGAGGGGCACGACTTTGTTGAGCTGACCCTGACAGATCACCATGCCGCCGGAGTGTTGGCCGAGGTGGCGAGGGAGGCCGTAGATCAATTTTTGTAGCATCACCATCGCGGCGGCGCGCGGGTGATGGGAGGCGATGCCGGAGAGCGCGAGTTGGCGCTGCAGATCGATGGTCTCGGGGAAATCGCCGTTGGCGTAGAGACTGGAAAAGCGGTCGAGGGTGTCTTCACCGAAGCCGAGGACCTTGCCGACCTCGCGGACGACGCTGCGGCCGCGGTAGGTGATGACGTTGGCGGTCATGGCGGCGCCGAGTCGGCCGTAGCGTTTATAGACTTCCTGGATGACCTGCTCGCGACGATAACCGCTGGGAAGGTCGAGATCGATGTCGGGCCACGACGGATGCCCATCAACGCCGACGCGGCCGTCGGTAAGGAAGCGATCAAAGTGCAACGCGTGCTTCATCGGATCGACGGCGGTGATGCCGAGGACGAAACACACGGCGCTGTTAGCCGCGCTACCGCGGCCTTGGACGAGAATTTTTTGAGCACGCGTCCACGTGCAGATGTCCCAGACGATGAGAAAATAGCCGGTGAATTTTAGGCGCGCGATGAGGGTGAGTTCCTTGTCCAGCTGTGCTCGCTGTTTTTCCGGAATGTGGCCCCAGCGATTGCGGGCGCAGGCGAAGGTGACCGCGCGGAGGTAGGCGTCCATGCTCTCGCCGTGTGGCGTGGTGAACGTGGGGAATTCGTAGCCGAGGTTATGCAGGGTAAAATCGAGGTGCTGTTCGAGGATGGCGGAATTCTCGACGGCAGCGGGGAGGTCGCGAAACAGGTGCTGCATCTCGCGGGCGGATTTGAGGCGGCGGCTGGCGTTGATCTCCAAGCGGCGGCCGGCGGCGTCGAGCGTGGTGTGCCAGCGCAGGCAGGAGAAAACATCGGCGACGGGGCGATGGGCGGCGATGGCGTGATTCACCCCGCCGGTGGCGAGGAGCGGGAGGCGGTGGGCCGCGGCGAGGTCGATGAGGAATTTGATTTCGCGCTCCTCGCGGCGGATGCGATGGCGCTGAAGTTCAACGTAGAGGCGAGCGCGCTGCGGGTCGGATTCGTGGCCGAAGATAGCGGTGAGTTTTTCGAGGGCGGAGGCGGCGGCGGTCGCGCCGGTGGTGCGCCATGCCTGGCGGATGGGACCTTCCTCGTCGCCGGTGAGTGCGATCAGGCCCTCGGAAAAACGGGCGAGTTCGGACCAGGTGGCGAAGCAAGGGCGTTTGCGCTCTTGGGGATCGGCGTTGGGTGGAAGATCGGGAAAGGCGAGGTGAGGTGCGCGCGGGGTGAGCTTCGACTCGGTGATGAGTTGGCAGAGATTTTGATAACCGGTGCGTGACGCGACGATGAGCGGGACGACCGTGCCGTCTTCCATGGTGATCTCGGCGCCGACGCGGGCGCGCAGACCGGTTTCGCGGCAGGCGCCGTAAAAGCGGGGTGCTCCATAAACACCGTCGCGGTCGAGTAGGGTGGCCCCGGGCAGCGCAAGCGAGCAGGCGGTGAGCGCCAGCGATTCGGGATCGGAGGCGCCGCGCAAAAAGCTGAACGCGCTGCGCGCGTGGAGTTCGAAGTAAGCCATGACGCGCGGGATTTTTATGGTCGGACGTTAATCGTATTCGCCCTCGATGAACCACGCGTCGCCGATTTGAAGTAGGCGGTAGAGACCGCCCTCGGTGAGGGCGATGTCCCACTCGGTGCGTTGCCAGGCACGGTCGGCCTGCCACCAGTGACCGTTGGCGGGCCAGGGGCCGAGTTGCGTGGAGATTTCCCCGTGCATGAGCTCGGTCCAGAGATAGGTGGCGCGGCCGGCGGTGAGTTCGAGGCGGGCGGGCAGGGGCGGGCGATAACGGCGGAGGGGTAGGCCGAGGGTGGGATGGAGGGGAGGGGCGATGGGTGCGGCGATGACGGTCGAGGGTGGGATCAGGGTGAAGGCGTCGGGCCGGTGAGTGTTTTCGAGCTGCGGTGTGCCGACGCGATCGGGTCCGATGATGGCCATGGCGCGGGCGAGGGTTTCGGCGAAACCATGGGGATCGCGCAGGCCGCTTTCGAAGAGGCCTTGCTGGCGGACGAGTGGGCGGGTGGGGGTGAGTTGAAGATCGAGCGCGCACACCGAGGCGGCGGTTTGCAGGGACTCGAGGTGAGTGTGCAACGTGCGGAAAAGAATTTCCACGTCGGCGGTGGGCTCGGGCAGGCGGAAGCTGCGGGTGTGGCGCGTTTCGTCTTCGAGGGAAAGGGTCAGCGCCATCTCGGCGGCGACGTGGTGGGTCGCGGTGAGTTCGAGCGAAAGACGGTCGAGAAAACGGCGGAGAATAAAAAGGAGCGGTTCTAGGGTCTCGATGGATTCTTCGAATTCGAAGGCGGCGGAGAATGTTTGCGGCAGGACGACGGGATGGAGCGGGCGCGGCGAGCCGCCGCAGGCGCGATTCCAGAGGGCGAGTCCGGCGGCGCCGAAGCCGCGGACAATTTTATCGCGAGGCAGGGCGGTGAAGTCGCCGAGGGTGCGCAGGCCCCATTGCGCGAGGACCGAGGCGAGTTCGGGTGAGGGATCGGCGGTGGCGAGAGGCAGTGGGGCGAGGAAGCCGGCCGCGTCGGCAATATATATAACGGGATTGGCGGCGCGAGCGGCGTAGAGCGCGAGGAGCGGGGCGGCGGCGAGGCCACAGGTGGCCGGCAGGCCGAGGTGCGCGAGTGAGGCGACGGCAGTCTCGGCTTGGGCGGAGAGTTTCGTGCGATCACAGCCTTTGAGGTCGATGGTGCAGACGCCCGGCGCAGTATCTTCGACGGTGGGCGACAGGGTGAAACTCAATGCGAGCAGGGTGGAGCGGGCCTCGGCTTCGGCGGCGGGCTGCACGGTGCGAATGACGAGGGCGGGGCAGCGGGCGACCGCTTGCGAGGCGGTCATGCCGAGCTCGACGCCGGCGGCGCGGGCGCGGGGGTTGGCGGAATGGACGAGAGATTTTTTGGTGCCGGCGGCGAACAGTGCGGCGGGCTGATTAGCCTTCGCCGGCTCGTTGCGGAGCACGGCGTGGAGGGAGAAATCGGCGAGGTGCAGAACGGCGAACATGGCGATCAGCCGACGGCGAGTTGCGAGGAGAGGCGCTGGCGTTGCACTGAAACGGCGAGTGCGGCGGTGAGTTGGGGCCGGGGGGCGCCCTGCGCCGTGAGGCTGAGCGATTGGGCGAGCGTGAGACGTAATTGAGCGCTGGGGACAGTAGCCGTGGGCGTGATGGCCAAAAGGGAGGCGTTGGTCTGCTCCACGGCGCGTCGCAAGCGATACCACGTGCTGGCGGGGATGCGGCGGAGTTCGCGCAAGGTGGCGCGACGCAGGTCGAGGAGGACAAGGTTGAGATTGGCGTCGCGGGCGAAAAGATCGGCGACGGACAGGGCGTCGGCGACATTGCGACAGCGCAACCAGACGAGGCAGCGCAGATCATCGGCGGGCCAGGAAGCGGGATCGAAACTGTCGGAACTCTCGATCAGGGCGATGCGGCCGGTGGCGGTGCGGATCGCGTGCAGGAGTTGCCCGATCAAAAGCTGGCTGCCGCAGCTGGGGGCGGAGCATACCAACTCGGTTAAAGCGTGGCGCGGCAGTCCGCCGACAGAGGTATCAAGTTCGGCAATGCCCGTGGGGAGCACTCCGGACGAGGCGCGAGCGGCTTGGGGAAAGCGTGCGCTCAAAAGCTGCCGAAGCGCCGTAAGACTGGAGGAGGGGACGGACACGCGTTTTCATGCGTTAGGCGGCGAAACGACGGATCAGACCGACGACGACACCTTGAGATTCC
>JANXLP010000132.1 GCA_025355125.1 Opitutaceae bacterium
GGGCGGCAACAGCAGCGGGGTGTCTCGGTCAATATTCACGTATCGGGCCATATCTAATTACATAGCAATTACTAGGCCAAGTATCAGCCTAAGTCCGACAGCCTGCTAGTGGCGATACGTGAGTTGAAGGTAGCCGCGGCGAGGAATCGAACGGACGTCGCCGCCGATGAAGCTGGCGGCGATCTCGGTGTGCTGGGGACGCAGCAAATCGGTGCCGACGAGGGACAGCTCCAGATTCGCCCGCAGCAGCCAGGTGAAGCGGAGATCGAGGCCGTCGTAGGCCGGAATGTCGCCGGCGCGGAGCCGGTCGGTGTGGCGCGCGACGGCGTCGATGGTCCACGATTCCTGCAGATGCCAGGTGGCGTGGAGTTTGTATTCCTGGTGCGGGGTGTTGCCGACGAGGCCCGCCACGGAGGGGTCGGCGGTCACGCCGGGGTTAATTTCCCACAAGAATGTGCGAACGCTGGCGATCGAGCCGGAGAGTTCAAACGTCCGCGTCGGGTGCCAGCGCAGCGCGACCTCGCCGCCGGAGGTATGCCCGCGGAGGCTGTTGGTGGCATTGAACTTTAGCTCAAAGTGAGGGGGGGCGACCGTGAAATCCGGTCCGCTAAACGACGGGCTCAGTCCGCGGAGATCGGTGTAGCTGGAGTGGAAGAGCGCAGTATCGATGGAGAAGAGCGGGCCCGCTTCGAAGCGATGGCCGAGTTCAAGCGAGGTGACGTGTTCTGCGCTGAAGCTGCTCTCGCCGTTCGCCACGACCTTGAGCGGCAGCGGCAGAAGAATGCTGGGCGGAGAGACCGCGGCATAAAACGACACGCCACGTTCGCCGCGGGAGGGGGTGCGCGCGGCCCGGGAGATCGCGGCCCAGACCGCTTGGTTCTTGGCGGGGTGCCAGAGCGCGCGGAGGCTCGGCTGAATTTCCCAGCCGCTGTAGCTGTTGCGCTCAAGTTTTGCGCCCGCCGTGAGGCTCAATCGGTCCGGCACGAGGGAAATCTCATCCTGCAGGAAGATGCCGGAAAAATCGGTGGTGGCGGATGCCCGGTCGTAGCTCAGCCACGGGGTGCTGCGAATGCGATCAACGGTGGAGCGATAGGTGGCACCGGCGATCACCTCGTGGCGGAGGATCGGGTGCAGCGTGATCTGCAGTTCGAGGTCGGCGGTGGTGTGGCGTTCGTCGCCGGCGTAGCGGGAGGTGTCGCCGCGCTCGAGGGCGACGAGACCGGAGAGCTGGCCGTCGCCGGCGATGGGCTGGCTCCAGCGCGCGGATAGTTCGGCTTTTCGGTCGCGGCGTTGCTCCGGCACGGTGTCCACATAGGGCGGCAACAGGCGGGGAGGGGCGGTGACTGCATCCGTGCGAAGTTCACGAAATTCTCCGATGATAGAGAGCCCGCCGCCGAGCCGGTCCCAGTCGAGACGCGAGCCGACGAGGCGAGAATTCCACCCGCGGACGGAACCGGGCGAGCCATCCTGCTCGCCGACCTGATTTTGGTATTTGCCGTAAACGCGGATGGCGGTGGCCGGGTTGAGAGTGAAGCCGTGACGGACGGAGACGATGCCGGCGCCGTCGCTGCCGAGCGCGGAGGAGACGACGGAGCCCTGGGTGGAGTGGGCGTTTTTGGTAACGATGTTAATGACGCCGTTGACGGCGTTGGCGCCCCACAAGGTGCCGGCGGGTCCGCGCTGGACTTCGATGCGGCTCAGGTCTTCCAAGACGAGATCGAGGAGACCCCAGTTGGTCCCGGAGGAGAGTTGGTTGTAAACGGAGCGGCCATCTTTAAGGACGAGGAGCTTGCTAGAAGTGGTGTCGTTAAAGCCGCGGACGGTGATCGCGTAGCTGCCGCCGTCGATGCGGGATACCTGCACGCCGGCGGCGAGGCGGAGGGCCTCGGGGAGGGTGGTCGCGCCGCCGCCGGCGATGGTTTCAAGGGACAACACCTGGGCGGGCGCGGGGGTGTCGAAAACCGCGGCGTTCTTCCGGCCGAGGGTGCTGATCTCGTAGTGGATGAGCTGCTCAAGGCTGAGATCGGCGAAGTCGGGGCTCTGTGCGGCGACGCGGGCGGCGGGAATCGCGAGGGTCAGCACGAGTGTCGCCCACACTCTGGGTAGCGACCGGAGGGTGACTGCGACGCGACCGGCGCGCCGTCGTGTGAGCCGCAAGCGTAATGCTGGGCCGCCGGCTCGAGATCCTAAAGGGGTTGTCTTCAAAAATTTATCGCAGGCATCTACGGACGAAAATCCGGGCGACGGGCTCACTATCGACGCAGCCGCGGTTTAGTGTAGGGAAAATCCTTAGTGCGCCGGTCCGAAAGGGAGAACGACGGAGGCGTAATATCGCCGGATATTCTCGGGAGAGATGCCGGGTGATCCAGTTGCGCATCACGGGAGGTCGAACTCATGGGCGACGCCTCATCACGAAAAATACGGGAAACAGCCGACTTCGTCCGAAGGGAAGACGCGTGGAGGGTCCCGCAATTGAGTCGGCGTAAGGGGCGGACGACGGGACCGCCCTGATTTTCGGGTCAGGCGCGCCAGTTGAGTGGCGTAGGAAAGTGGCGTTTGGGTGAGGTGGAGCCCGGCTTGATCTGTTCGCGCCGTTGGCGGGCGCGGGCAACGGTATCACGGATGGACGCGAGGCTGGCGGCCCACGTCCGGCGTCGATCTCCGACGCGCAGCCCAGGCCTCGCTCGCGCACCCGTCGTCGCCTCAGCGCGGCGGTCTCCCGCCGAATCCCAATGGGCTCGCCGTCGCTTTGTCAGCCAGCCCCTGAGCGGCCCCGCGAATTATCTGCGCCAAGCGCCACCCGGGGCGGTGTCGATCCCGCACGAAGCCATTGCTCAAGGCGGACCATCTCCGCGTCCGACAACACCACCGGCACACTGGTTTTTGACATCCGGCTATCCTATGGACCGAACGCCTATTAGGATTCGCGTATCAGACTGACGCTGGCTTGTGGTGGGCGGTGCGCTCCGCGCGCGGAGGTTTCTTTTCGAGGGCCCCAAGCGAAAGGCCGCACGCGGAGCGCACGGCCCGCCTCCGTCAGTCTGTTGGGCGAGACTTAATAGGCCGACTCAATTGAGGGACACTCCACTAGCTCTTTCTAATCCAAGAGGCGATGAACATGCCGTTGGCGTTGAGCTCGTGCGGGAGGAGGGAGAGAGCCGGGAGTGGAGAGCCGAGGGCGGAGAGCGGGAGCGGCGCGAGCTCAGGGTGGGCGGCGGAGAAGGCGGCGGCGACGGCGGTGGTCTCGCTGCGGGTGATGGTGCAGACGGAGTAGATGAGGCGACCGCCGACTTTGAGGGAGCCGGCGAGGTGGTTGAGCATGGTGAGCTGGGTGGCGGCGAGTTCGGCGACATCGGTGGGCGTCGTGGTCCAGCGGGCGTGGGGGTTGCGCTGCCAGGTGCCGACGCCGCTGCAGGGGGCGTCGAGGAGGATGCCGTCGAATTTAGTCTTGGTGGGGAGCTTCGCGGAGCCGTCCCAGTAGGCGACGCGGTAGTTGAAAAGTTTCGCGCGACCGGCGCGGCGTTTGAGGGTTTCGATGCGCTTCTCGTTGCGATCGGTGGCCCAGACGACGCCTTTGTTGAACATGAGGTCGGCGAGGTGGAGGGTCTTGCCGCCTTCTCCGGCGCAGGCATCCCACCACGTCTCGCCGGGCAGGGGGGCGGCGGCGACGCTGACGAGTTGCGAGGCGAGATCCTGAATCTCGAATTCGCCGGTCTTGAATTGCTCGGTCTTAAAAAGATCGGAGACGCCGGTGAAGCGGACGGCGTCGGGGGCGCGCGGAGTGAGTTCGCCGGCGAAGAGGGACTTGGCGAGGCGGGCAGCCTGGCCGGGGCGGGCGCGGAGCCAGAGGGCGGGATCGCGCTGGAGTTGACGGAGGTAGTCGGGCGAAATTTCGACCTCGGTCTGGAGCCACGCGGGCACGGCCATGACGGCGAGGGCCTCGGCTTTGATGGATTTCGGATCGGCGGTGAAGCGCTCGTGGAAGGTGACGGCCTGCTCGAGACGTTTTTGAGGCGAGGCTTTCTCGTCGAGCCACTGGAGCCAGCGGAAATAGACGAAGACGGTGTGGCTGATAACGCGGCGCGCGGGGGGCTGGAGGTAGCGGTGCGTCTCGAAGTAAAAGCGCAGGGCGGTGTCGGCCCGCTGGTCGGCGGAAATGGTTTTGAGCACGCCGGCGGCGTGGTTGAGCAGGGCCTGGTCGATCATGTGTTGCCCACGAAACACACGAAAGACACGAAAAGGGGAAGCTATGAATGTGGACGCGGGTCCGGGGGGTGGGG
>JANXLP010000173.1 GCA_025355125.1 Opitutaceae bacterium
ACTGGCTCGATGCGTGGTTCGCCTCCGATGACTTCAAGGGCTGCGCCTTCATCCGCGCGCTCAGCGAATATCCCGAACCCGATCACCCGATCCACCGCACCGCGTGGCGACACAAGCAGGCCGTCACCGCCATGCTGACCGAACTCACCGCCGCCGCCGGCGCAAAAAATCCAGCCGGCCTTGCCGAGACTTTAAGCCTCTTGATCGACGGAGCCATCGTCGCGGCCCACGCCACCGGCAGCACCGCGCCTTGCGCCGCCGCCCGCGCCGCCGCCACGAGTCTGTTGAAACTCGCGACGGCCTGAGTGCTCCCCTTACTTTCCGAGCACCCAGTTGAAAATCAGCGGCGCCACGATGGTCGCGTCGCTCTCGACGATGAACTTCGGCGTCGAGCCCGCGAGCTTGCCCCACGTGATCTTCTCATTCGGCACGGCCCCGGAGTAGCTGCCGTAGCTCGTGGTCGAATCACTGATCTGCGCGAAGTAGCCCCACAGCGGCACGCCCGTGCGCTGGAGATCTTGGTGCAGCATCGGCACCACGCAGATCGGGAAATCGCCCGCAATACCGCCGCCGATTTGGAAAAAGCCGATGGAGCCTTCGCCGTTCTTCATGAGCTTCGCGGTCTTCGTATACCACTCGGCGAGCCACGTCATGTATTCGATGCCGGTGCGCACGGTGTGGACGTTCTTGATTTCGCCCGTGACGACGCGGCCGGCATACATGTTGCCCAGCGTGGCGTCTTCCCAACCGGGGACGATGATCGGCAGGTTCTTCTCACACGCCGCGAGCATCCACGAATTCTTCGGGTCGATCTGGTAGCTCTTCTTGAGCTTACCGCTGCGGATAATCTTATACATGAACTCATGCGGGAAATAGCGTTCGCCCGCCTGATCGGCCTTCGTCCACTCGTCGGCGACGACCGCCTCGATGCGGCGCATGGCTTCCATCTCGGGAATGCAGGTGTCGGTCACGCGGTTCATGTGACGCTTCACCAACTCCACTTCGTCCTCGGCCGTGAGGTGACGGTAGTGCGGCACACGCTCGTAGTAATCGTGTGCGACGAGGTTGAAAATATCCTCCTCGAGATTTGCGCCGGTGCAGACGATTGCGTGGACCTTGTCCTCGCGGATCATCTCGGCGAGCGAGATGCCAAGCTCCGCGGTGGACATCGCGCCCGCGAGCGTGACGAGCATTTTGCCGCCGGCCTTGAGGTGGGTCTCGTAACCCTTGGCCGTATCGAGGAGCGCCGCCGCGTTGAAATGGCGGTAATGCTGCGCGATGAACTGGGAAACCGGGCCCTTCTTGGCGGCGAGGGCCGCATTGATGTCCTCAGGGCGTTTCGTTTGGCGTTTGGCTTTCATAAAAGTGTGCCGCCAGAGATAGCGTGGCGTTGAAACGCGACGCCACGAAAAAATCGTGGCCTCACGGCCCTCGTCACCTTCTCGTCACCTCTCCGCCGATGCTCGCCTCGTTCCTCGCCGCCTTTTTCTTCGCGCTCAACGCCACCTTCTCCGGTCGCAACGCCCGCGCCCACGGTCCTGCCCGCGCCAACATCGGCCGCCTGATCGTCGCGGCGATTCTCCTCGGCGCCTTTGCCCACACCCTCGGCCACGGCTTCACCAGCGCCAGCGTCGGCTGGTTTTTCCTCAGTGGCGTGATCGGCATGGGCCTCGGTGATCTCGGCGTCTATGCCGCGCTCCCGTTGCTCGGCTCACGGCTTACCGTGCTCATGACCCAGTGCCTCGCCGCCCCCATCGCAGCCGGCGGCGAATGGCTCTGGCTCGATACACGCCTCACCGGCACGCAGATTTTCTGGGGCCTCGTCATCCTCGCCGGCGTCGCCCTCGCGCTCATGCCGAGCAAGGCCAGCCCGGCCAAAGTCGCCATCAAGCCCATCGGCTTCCTCTTCGGCCTGATCGCCGCCGCCGGGCAGGGATTGGGCGCGCTCGTGAGTCGCAAAGGCGGACTCATCGCCGACGCCGCCGGCGAAGCCACGCACAACGCCACCTTCGGCCTCAACGCCGCCTACCAACGCATCCTCGCCGGCCTCATCTTCGCCTCCCTGTGGTTCCTCGCCCTCCGCCTCCTGCGTCGCTCCCCCGCCGCCTCCACCCATGCCGCCCCCTCCCACGCTACGATCACCCCGGAAAAGTGTCACGTAATACGTGACACTTCCCCGGCGGTGCCACCGGCAGTAGCGCCGCTGAACGTCCGCCTCATCTTCGCCAACGGTCTCATCGGCCCCGTGCTCGGCGTCGGTTCCTACCAATGGGCGCTCGCCACCGCCCCGAGCGGTCTCGTCCTCCCCATCGTCGCCACCACCCCGCTCTTTGCCATTCCCCTCGCGTGGTGGCTGGAGGGTGACAAACCCTCGCGCCGCACCCTCATCGGCAGCATCGTCGCCGTCGCCGGCTGCATCGCGCTCACCCTCAGTCGCTGAACCGCATAGCCCGCCCCTTGGTGACGCGTCGGTGACACTTCCGC
>JANXLP010000196.1 GCA_025355125.1 Opitutaceae bacterium
CCGCAACCACAAGAGCATCCTCGACTACGTGCTCGACGATGCGCACCGCCTCGAAGGCCGGTTGGGCACGGAGGACCGCCGTAAGCTCGATGAATACCTGACCTCGGTGCGCGAACTCGAACGCCGCATCGCGCGCGCGGATCAGTTTCCCGTGCCCAAGGCGCCCGGTGGCGTGCAGGCGCCGGAAATGTTCGAGACGTATGAGCAGCACATGCAGCTCATGTATGATGTGATGGCGCTCGCGTTTCAGACGGACTCCACACGGATCGCGACCTTCATCGTCGCGCACGACGGCAGCAATCGGCCTTATCCCACGATCGGCATCCGCGACGGCCACCACGATCTCTCGCACCACCGGGAAGACGCGGACAAGAAGAAGAAACTCGCGCAGATCAACCGCTACCACACGGCGCAGTTCGCGCGGTTTCTCGACCGCCTGAAAGCGATCCCCGAGGGCGACGGCACGCTGCTCGATAACTGCATGATCCAATACGGCAGTGCGCTCAGTAACGGCGACAAGCACAGCCCGGAGAACCTCCCCATCCTCGTCGCCGGCCACGGTGGCGGACGGGTTGCGACGGGCCGTCACGTGCGGGTCGAGGAAAAGACACCCATGACGAATCTCTACCGCTCGATGTTGGGTGCCGCGGACGTGCGCACCGAAAAAATCGGCGACAGCACAGGGCGGATCGACGAAGTCTTCGCCCACACGACCTGAGCGCGAACTGTGAGTTTGGGTTGGCGAACGGGCCGATCTTACCGCTTCTTTTCACCCGACTCCCCCCAATCCCCGTCTCTGCTTTTTCTCCCATGCGCTCATTACCCGCTCTGTTTGCCACCTGTTTCGTCGCGCCCGTGCTGGCGCTCGCCCAAGCCGCTCCCTCGGTTCAAGACCGTCTCGAAAAATCTCCGCGCCACCAGGAGTGGGTCGAGGTGAAACGCGGCGAGCATGTCGTGCACGCGTTTGTCGTTTATCCCGAAGTAAAAGAGAAGGCGCTCACCGTGATCGTGATTCACGAAAACCGCGGCCTCAATGATTGGGCCCGCAGTGTGGCGGATCGTCTCGCCGAGAACGGCTACATCGCGATCGCGCCCGATCTGCTCTCCGGCGCTGCGCCGAGCGGTGGCCGGACGAAGGATTTCCCGGCGGACAGCGCGGCGACGGAAGCCATCGGTAAGTTGAAACCGGCGGATGTCGTGGCGGATCTGAATGCGGTCGCGGACTACGCGAAGAAGATACCGGCGGCCAACGGCAAGCAGGCGGTCATCGGTTTCTGCTGGGGCGGCGGCAAGTCGTGGGCGTTGGCCCTCGCGCGGCCAGGTCTGGAGTTTGCGGGCGTCTTCTATGGCTCGCCGTCGGCGGATGCGGATTACAGCAAGATCACGGCGCCGATTTACGGGTTCTACGGCGGCAGCGATGCGCGCATCAACGCCACCATCGAAAAGTCTACCGCGGGCATGAAGGCCGCGGGCAAAACCTATGATCCGGTGATCTACGAAGGCGCCGGCCACGCGTTTATGCGGAGCGGCGAGACGGCCGACGCCACGCCAGCCAACAAGGCGGCGGCGGAGGCCAGCTGGAAACGGTTGCTGGAACTGCTCGCCAAGACGAAGGCCTGAGCGGCTGACATCTAGGTCCCTATGATTCAAAGCGGCGCGATGTTCGCGCCCGATAGCGCGCCTCTTGCGGGGCGCGCTATTTCTTTTTTGAGGTGGCGGAGTCGGACGCGGGCTCTTTAACGACGGTGGGTGTGCCGATCTCGACTTTGCCTTCCTTGGCGATGGCGGCGGTGACGGATTCAGGGAGCTTGGTTTCTCGGCCGAAGCGCGGGCCGCCGGCGGTGATCATCGAGGGCAGGACCTCGGCGAGGGAAACGCGATTTGACGGCGTGCTCATCTTCGCGCGCCAGAGGAGAACTTTTTTCTTTTCGGTGGCGGCTTTGAAATCGTAGGCGGAGACGATCACGAAGTAGCGCTCGTCCTGTGCGGCTTGAAGGATGTCTTCGCGTTCGAAGCCGAACTGGCCGACGTTTTTGAGGGTGTTGCCGGCGACGAGGGCGAGCATTTCCCTCTGATTCCAAAAAGTTTTCTGAGGGTTATCGGGGTCGGGGTTTTCATCAATCTGCGGGTTCATGTAGCCCCAATGGAAAACGAGCAGGAGAGTGGGCGCGGGTGTTTTGGTGCCTACAACGTAGTAGTTTTGGGCGGCAAGGGCTTTGGCGAGCAGATGGGCCACGGGATTGGTAGGCGGCTTTTTCTCGCCGGCGACGAGAGCGCCTTCCTCGCGGTAGCCGGCGACGACCGGAAAATAGAACGCGGGTTTTTCCTTGGTGGGTGGGGCGAATTTTTTGCCCTCGTCCGTCATGTCCACGACCACGTTGACGTTGGTGTCGGTGGGGGCGCCGAAGCCGAGGAAGCCGGCGCGGGTGGGCAAAGCGGAGGCCAAGGTGGCACCGATGATGACAACGAGAAGCTTAGGGCGGCTCATGATGGGGTGAATCTTACGACGCTGGAGGGTGGCCCGGGTTTCCTAAGGCCAAAAAAAAGCGCGCCGCCTGGAAGGAGCGACGCGCTAAGCGAAGGGATGAGAGTGAGCGGCTTAGAGGGCGTCTAAAAAGGTAGGGTTGCCTGCGGCGGATCGAAAGTGGCACGGGCGTCCCGCCCGTGGGTTCGGAACATGGGCGGGACGCCCATGCTACGACGGACCAGATCGGAGACCTTTTTAGACGTCCTCTTAGAAATCGAACTGGTCGATGTTGGCCTTGGTGAATACGAGGGGTTCGCCGAGGAGGACCTCGCCGTTGACGATCTGCTTTTTGCCGAGCTTGCCGGCGACGATTTCCTTGGAGTCGGGCTTGATCGTGCCATTGGCGAACTGGACGGCGGCTTGGACGGTGAGGTAGCCGAGGTCGGTCGGATTCCAGAGGATGACCTCCGGGGCGACGCCGGCCTTTACGTAGGGTTTCATCGACTTCGGCGTGGAGAGACCGGTGAGGAAAATCTTACCGCCGGCGCCGGCCTTGGTGAGACCCTCGGCAGCACCGGGGAGGGCGACGGAGGTGATGGCGAAGATGCCTTGGAGCGTGGGGTAGGCTTTGAGCGAGTCGATGGTGACCTGCGTGGCGAGGGCTTGGTCTTCCTCGGTCGCCTTCGGGGTCGCGGAGAGGTTGCTCATCTTGGGAAACGCCTTCGTTTGGTAGGCGAGCATCTCCTTGATCCAGATGTTTTGGTTATACGCGGTGAGTGAGCCGGTCACGATGAGGTAGCGGGCCTCGGGGCCGACGTTGCGGGCCATGGAGTCCACGAGGGCCTTGGCGATGGCG
>JANXLP010000269.1 GCA_025355125.1 Opitutaceae bacterium
CAACACCCTCGGCGTCATCCTCGCCGCGATCCTCCTCACGCTCCTGCCCGAGTTGCTCCGCCCCATCGCGGAATACCGCATGATCATCTACTCGCTGATGCTCATTATCCTCATGCTCGTGCGTCCCCAGGGCCTGTTTAACTTCAAATTCGGCAAGGCGAAGACTTGAAACCCCGCACGTTCGCACCACCTTTTGCTCCATGAACGCCGCGCTGCTCGAGGATACGATCACCCGTCTCACCTCCGACGAGAAAATCACCCTCATCGGAAAAATCTGGGGATCCTTGGATACGGACTCACTCCCCGTCTCGCCTGCGGTCGTGACCGAGCTTGATCGGCGCTGGGCCGAGCACCAAGAAAACCCTTCCGCCGCACTCACCCTCGACGAACTGATGACACGCGTCGAAGCTAAGCGCCCGTAATGCGCCCCGTTCATTTCCACCCTCGTATCGAAACCGATCTCGACGACGCGACCGCTTATTACGATGCACGGCAACGCGGACTCGGGGATCGTTTTCTTTCAGAATTCCGTGCCACCGTCGGTATCGTCTCCGAAATCGGCCATATTTTCCGCCAAGTCCATGGTCCTTATGGCCACCTTAAATTCACCACCTTCCCCTACTTCATCTACTTCCGCCCCGATGGCGAAGGCTTCCTCGTCATGTTGGTGATCAATGCCGCCCGTGAACCGGTCTTGATCCAAAATCTCCTCGATAATCGCCGCTGACTCTGATGGCCGCCCCGCTCCTCCAACTCGACCAGGCCACGATCCGCTTCGGCGGTCTCACCGCCGTCAACTCCGTCGATTTCACCGTCGGCGACAACGAACTCGTCGGCCTCATCGGCCCCAACGGCGCCGGCAAGACCACCGTCTTCAATCTCATGACGGGCGTCTATCAGCCCACCGACGGCGCCATCACCTTCAACGGCACGCCCATCGCCGGCCTGCGCGTCAACGAGATCGTCGATCTCGGCATCGCGCGCACCTTTCAAAACATCCGCCTCTTCGGCAGCCTCAGCGTCTTCGACAACGTCCGCGTCGCCTGCAACCTCCACCGCGGCACCAGCCCGATCCAAGCGCTTATCCGCGGCAAATCCTTCCGCGCCGACGAAGCCGCGATCACGAAACGCGCTGAGGAACTCCTCGATATTTTCAACCTCGGCCGTTTCCGCGACGCTCCTGCGAAGAGTCTCCCTTACGGCGAACAGCGACGCCTCGAGATCGTCCGCTGCCTCGCGACGAAACCAAAACTGCTCCTCCTCGATGAACCCGCCGCCGGCATGAATCCGACCGAGAAGGTCGAACTCGTCCGCCTCATCCAGCAGGTCCAGAAACAATTCAGCCTCTCGATCCTCCTCGTGGAGCACTCGATGAAAGTCGTCATGGGCGTCTGCCAGCGCATCGCCGTCCTCGACTACGGCGTGAAGATCGCCGAGGGCAATCCCGCCCAAATCCAGAGCGACAAAAAGGTCATCGAAGCCTACCTCGGCGAAGACCACCAGACGGCGCTTTCTCACCACTGATCTCAATGCCGATTTCCGATTGGCGACTGCCGATTAGATAAGGCTCAAAAATCGCTTTTTCCAATCGGCACTTGGCAATCGCCAATCGCAAATCCCGACATGCTTTCCGTCACCGATCTCGAAGTTTGCTACGGCTCGATCAGCGCGCTCCGCGGCGTCTCGTTCACGATTCCCCAGGGCTCCATCGTCACCCTCATCGGTGGCAACGGCGCCGGCAAAACCACCACGCTCCGCACCATCTCCGGCTTGCTCCGGGCCAAGCGCGGCACCGTGAATTTCCTCGGCGAGGACATCACCACGCTGCCCGCCCACAAAATCGTCGCCCGCGGCCTCAGCCACGTGCCCGAGGGCCGCATGGTGTTCTCCAATCTCACCGTCGACGAAAACCTCTCGATGGGCGCTTACCTGCTCTCCGACAAGGCCGTCATCGCGAAAAATCGCGACTACGTCTTCAGCATTTTCCCGCGCATGAAGGAGCGCCTGAAGCAGACCGCCGGCACCCTCTCCGGCGGCGAACAGCAGATGCTCGCCATCGGCCGCGCGCTCATGGGCAGTCCGAAATTCCTCATGCTCGACGAACCCTCGCTCGGCATCGCCCCCCGCCTCATCAGCACCATCTTCGAGAAGATCGTGGAGATTAACCGCACGCAGGGCATCACGGTTCTTCTCGTCGAGCAAAACGCCAATCTCGCGCTCGAGATCAGCAGCTCCGCCTACGTCCTCGAGTGCGGCCACATCGTCATGTCCGGCGACAGCAAAAAACTCCGCGCCGACCCGAAACTCAAAGCCACTTATCTGGGCGGGTAAAACGCCCAACTGTCCGCGACTCCCACCGTTGTTCCCTGTCCAAGACTCACCCCACTCCACCCCATGAAATTCCCCCGCTCGTTGCTGGCCCTGCTTTCATTCGCCGCGCTCGCTGGCGTCAGCCCGCTTTCTTCCGCGGAAAAACCCGCCGCTGACTCCCTCTGGCCCGAGCTCACCCGCGACAACAAACCGTGGACCCGCTGGTGGTGGCCCGGCAGCGCCGTGGACAAGGCCAACCTCACCCTGCAGCTCGAAAAATTCGCCGCCGCCGGACTCGGTGGCGTTGAGATCACCCCCATCTACGGCGCGAAGGGCGCGGAGGACCGCTACATCGATTTCCTCTCCCCGAAATGGATGGAGATGCTCGAGCACACCGGCCGCGAAGCCAAACGCCTCGGCCTCGGCGTCGATATGGCCACCGGCACCGGCTGGCCTTTTGGCGGCCCGTGGATCGACGAACCCAACGCCCTTCAAAGCGCCGCCTTCGACAACGGCAAGATCGTCGGCAAGCCCACCAAGATGATGGTGAAACGCTCCGCCCCCGGCGACGAGGGCCTCGTCGTGGACCCCTTCTCCCCCGACGCGCTGCATCGCTACCTCGCTCCTTTCGAAAAACCGTTCGCCAATTTTCCCCGCAACCTCATCCGCGGGCAATTCCACGATTCCTTCGAATACTACAACGGCAGCTGGACGCCGAAGTTCGCCGAGATTTTTTTCCAGATGCACGGCTACGATGTGCAGGCCTACGCCGCCGAACTTCTCGCCGCTCCCGGCGCCCGGTCCCTCGATGCCGACACGCTCCGCCGCGTCAAAAGTGACTACCGCGAAACCCTCGCCCGGCTCCACCTCGATTATCTCCGCACTTGGGTGCAGTGGTCGCACGAGCGCGGCTTCATCGTCCGTAATCAATCCCACGGCGCCCCCGGCAATATCCTCGATCTCTACGCCAACGCCGACATCGCCGAGACCGAGGTCTTCGGTTCCACGCCGTTCCCGATTCCCGGCCTCCGCCGCGCGGAAAACGAAGTCCGCCACGATCAGGATCTCCCCGAAGCCCTCGTCATCCGCACCGCCTCCTCGGCCGGTCACGTGATCGGCCACAACCTTTCCTCGAGCGAAAGCTGCACCTGGCTCCGCGATCACTGGAAAGTTTCCCTCGCCTACGCCAAACCCGAACTCGACCGCCTCCTCACCAACGGCATCAACCACATCTTCTACCACGGCACCGTTTTTTCCCCCAAGGATGCCGCGTGGCCCGGCTGGCTTTTCTACGCCTCCACCCAATTCCAACCCAACAACACTTGGTGGGACGACTTCTCCGCGCTCAACGCCTACGTCGGCCGCGTCCAATCCGTCCTCCAGCGCGGCAAGCCCGACAACGACATCCTCATCTACTGGCCCGTCGCCGATCTGTGGGACAACCCCGCCGGCCCGCTCATGCAGCAGCTCGGCGTCCACGATGTGAAATGGCTCGTCGACCAGCCCACCGGCAAAATCGCCCGCGCGCTCATGGACCGCGGCTACAGCTTCGACTACATCTCCGACGCGCAAGTCCTCCAAACCCGCGTCGAAGACGGCGCGCTCGTCACCCCCGGATCCCGCTACAA
>JANXLP010000126.1 GCA_025355125.1 Opitutaceae bacterium
TCGCGATTTTCGAGTCGGAGTCGCGAGCAAGCTCGCTCCCACAAAAACGGATTGGGCGTGTGGTTGACTGCACGTTTCAGCGCGGGCGCAGCTTGCACGGCGCGTTAGGGATAACGCGCCCTACCTTTCGGGGAGTCGCGAGCGAGCTCCCACAAAAAAACGGGTGGGTCGGAGACGCCGCCCTGCTTTCGAAAGTGGGCGGGGGCGCCCGCGTTCCCAGCGGCGTTACTCGGACTCGTTGGAGAAGACGTGCTGGACGTCGTCGAGCTCGTCGAGGGATTGATGGAGTTCGGCGAGATCCTTCGCGAGGTGACCGGCGGGGGCGGCGACGGTGGTCGTGGGAATGTAGGCGAGCTCGGCGCTGGCGGGGCGGAGCTTTTTGTCGTCGAGGGCGTGGGCGATCCGGTCGAAGTCGTGGATGCCGCAGCGGAGTTCGTAGCCGTCGGCGGTGGTGATGATGTCGTCGGCACCGGCTTCGAGGGCGAGTTCGGTGAGGGCGTCTTCGTTGGTCGCTTCGCGGGCGATGAGGAACTGGCCGGCGTGGAGGAATTGAAACATCACCGCGCCGGAGGCAGCGAGGTTGCCGCCGTGACGAGAGAAAATGGCGCGGAGATCTTTGGCGGCGCGGACTTTGTTGTCGGTGGTGACTTGGACGACGAAGGCGACGCCGCCGGGGCCGTAGGCTTCGTAGGTCATCTCTTCGTAAACGATGCCGGGGAGTTCGCCGGTGCCTTTCTTGATGGCGCGGTCGATATTTTCGGCGGGCATGTTGGCCTCGCGCGCCTTGAGGAGAAGCGTGCGGAGGCGGGCGTTGCCATCGGGATCGCCGCCGCCGGATTTGGCGGCGAGGGTGATCTCGCGCGAGAGATTGGAGAAGACCTTGCTGCGGCGGCCGTCGGTGATGGCTTTGCCGCGTTTAACTTTGGACCACTTGTTATGGCCGGCCATTTTTAGGGAAGTAGCGAGTAGCGGGTAGTGGGTAGCGAGTAGATGAAAGGGCGAGAGCGGGGCGATGCTCGCTACCCGCTACTGACTACTCGCTACTTCTTCTTCGGCGTGACGTTTTTCACGGGCTTGCCGTGGAAGTTGGGGGCGAGGGCCGGCGCGGGCGTGGCGGGGAGTTCTTCGTCCTTCATGCGGTTGATGAGGATCTGTTGCGCGATGGTGAAGAGACCGTTGGTCGTGGAGTAGAGGGAAAGCGCGGCGGGCAAAGTATAGCAGAAGAAGGTGAAGATGATCGGCATGAACTTCATCATCGCGGCCTGCGTGCTATCCATGGTGGGCGACATGGGCGTGAGCTTCATCTGGAAAACCATCACGACGCCGAGAAGCAGAGGGAGGACGTTGACCGGGATCGGCCCGAGATAGAAGAGCGTGTCGGGAGCGGCGAGATTGTGCGCCCAAAGGAACGGGGCGAAACGCAACTCGGCGGTGCTGGAGAGCATCGAGTAAAAACCCATGAAGAACGGGATGGTGAGGAGCTGCGGGAGACAACCGCCGACGGGGTTCACCTTGCGTTCTTTGAAGAGCGCCATCGTGGCCTGCTGCTGTTTCTGGGGGTTGTCCTTGAATTTCTCTTTGATGGCGGCGAGATCGGGTTGGAGCTTGGCCATGCGCTTCATCGACTTTGTGGAGGCGAGGGTGAGCGGGATGAACGCGACCTTAAGGGCGAGGGTCGTGAGCATGATGGCGAAGCCCCAGTTGCCGACGAGACCGTGCATCCACGTCATGAGCGTGATGAGGAGCTTGGAGGCCCAGCCGAAGAAGCCGTAGTCCATGACCTTGTCCTGATCGGCTTTGAACACGTCGCCGTTGGCGAGGCGTTTGTATTCCTTCGGGCCGACGTAGAAATTGGAACCGAGTTTGGCGGAGGCGCCGGCGGCGAGGGCGGGCAGCTCGAACTGCGCGGCGCCGGCGATACCGTAGGCGTTGTGATCGGCGTCGGGCAGGGCGGTGAGAAGTTTCACGCGGCGCGTGACGAGGCTGGCGGCGGGCGCGTCGGGCGTCAGGATGCTGGTGAAGAACTGATTCTTCACCGAAGCCCAGAGAATCGGACCGGGGCTCGTGATGTTGGAAAGCGGCTCGCGATTGCCGATGCCGAAATTGGAGAAGAAGCCGCCGCCCTCGAGGTCGGAGCGGGCGATAAATTTTTGAGTATCGGGCGTGTGGTAACCGGTCTTCAGCGCGATGCCGTAGTCGAGGGCGTTGACGGGCGCGGCGGTGCCGAGGGCGAACGCGACGCGCATGGGCACGGCGGTCTTGTCGGTAAGATTGCGGAAGGTGGTCTCATGGCGGAGTTGGTAAGGGTCGGTGAGGCTCTTGGCCACCTCGGTGCCCGGGGGCAGCGTGTAGTGGCGCGTGACTTCGAGGCGGCCGTCGAGGACGGCGCGAAAAATGATCTCGGTGGGCGTGCTGCTGACGAGGGTGTAACGCGTCGTGCGGTCGAGACCGGGGAACTCGGTGAGCGCGAGCATGGGATCGGCGTGGAGTTCGTTGAACACGAACGGATCGGGCCGGTCTTGCGCGGCGGGATATTTTTTCAGCGCGATGTCGCGGATGGCGCCGCCGAAATCGGTGAAGCGCACGCGGATGAAATCGTTCTCCAGCGTGGTGACTTGCGCGGCGACGTTGTCACCGGTGGCGGCGGCGAAGTTGGCTTGGGGGGCGTTGGCGGTGAAGGCGGGGGCGGTCGGGGCGTTGGCCTCGGCGCCGGCAGCGGCGGCCTGCTTCGCGACCTCATGGCGGACGGCGGCGGGGCGCGGGGGCGGCTGGGGAGCGAGCTGTTGGCCGACGTAGAGACTGGCGAACGCGGCGCCGATGAGGCCGACACCGATGATCAGATGTTTTTTGTCCATTTAGGAAAGGGATGAAGGGGGAACGGAGACGAAATGAGCCGGTGCGTGGCAACGGGGCCGGGTGCGCGGGGCGGGCACGAGATCTTCACCACCGGGATGAAGAGGCGTGCATTTCAGGAGGCGCACCGTGCTGAGGCCGACGCCGACGATGGCGCCATGCGTGCGCAGCGCCTCGATGGCGTAGTGCGAACAGGTCGGGGTGAAACGGCAGCCGCAGGTGGGGCCGAGGAAAACCGGGAGGGCGGGCGAGAGCGTGCGCTGATAGAGGCGGACGAGCACGATGAGAACGGCGGCGGGCAGGCGCGCGATTCGGGCCAAAAGGGTGGACGAGCGCTCAGGCATGGGCGGGTTTGACGAAAGCTGAGATCTGACCGCAGGCATGCACGAAAGTTTTTTCCAATTCCACGAAAGGCCGTTGGTGGACGGCGGCGCGGGCGATCAGCAGAAAATCGCACTGCGCGGGGAGACGGTCCTGATGAGCGCGAAAAAGTTCGCGGAGACGGCGTTTGGCGCGATTGCGATGGATGGCGTTGCCGACGGCGGCGGTGGAGGCGATCACGCAGGCGCGGGGTCCGACGACGGCGATTTCAGGCGGGCGCGTGAGCCACCAGATCGTGAGGGCGCGCGCGTCGAAACGACGGCCTTCAGTCCGGACAGCACGAATTTCGTCCTGGCGGCGGAGGTGCTGCTCAGGGCGAAAACGCATGGGCCGCGACGGGATCAGGCGCGGGCAAAGCCGCGCGGAATTAGACGACGGTCAGACGCTTGCGACCTTTGAGGCGGCGGGCGCGGATGACTTTGCGACCACCAGGGGTGGCCATACGGGCGCGGTAGCCGATCTTGCGGGCGCGCTTTAAACGATGCGGGCGGAAGGTGGGTTTCATGACTTATTAAGCGATTAAGAGGGGACTGAAGTGTCGGAGCGCCGGAGGAGTGTCAAGGGCGGGCTTGGAGGGAAATGAAGCTGGGGGTTGCGAGCTGAGAGTTGAGGGCTGAGAGCCGAGAGCGGCGAGCGGAGAGCCCGGCGTTTCGTAGCGTGGGCACGGGAGGGGCAATTACGCGGAGGGCTTTACGGTTTGCATGGCTTCGCGTCGGCCCCGTTTGTCGTGTGCTGACTTCGGCCGACTTGACGGTGGGCCAAGTTGTGGGGTTATCCCACCGTGCTCCTCACCCTTGATGCCAAACGCCGGCTGACCGTCCCGGCAAGCCTCGCGCCGACTCAGCCCGGCGATCATTTCCGGGCCGAGTTTCACGCGGAGGACGATGCGTTGATTTTTCGCCGCGTGGCACCCGCTGGCGACTGGCTGGAAATTCTGAAGCAATGTCCGGTGCCGATGGACGAACTTCCGCCCCGTAGCCGCCAACTTCCCCGCCGCCGCAAGCTATGAGCTGGTTGCTCGACGCTGATGTGCTCAGTCAACCCGCCAAGCGCCGGGGCGATGCCAGGCGTGATCGCCTGGCTGGAGCGCGAGAAAGATGCCTGCTACACCAGGGCCATTGCGGTGGCCCAGTTGGCCCACTGGGTCCGCGCGAAGGATGGGTGCTCGCGGGAGGCGCTCCAAGCGTGGTTGACCCGCTTGGTGGATTCGCTGCACGGCCGCATTCACGGTTTCAATGTCTTGATCGCGCACGTTTGGGCGGAGTAGGAGCATCAACTGCAACTTTTCGGGCAGCCCATGCCCGTGGAAGACCGCTACATCGCCGCCACCGCACGCCGCCACAACCTCACGATCGTCACCGGCAACGACAAAGATTTCCGCCGCCCCGGCTTGAAAGTGTTTAATCCTTTTAAGGAACTGAAAACCCCCGTCCCTCCGCATTAGCCGGCTCTTCCGGACACGCTTCGAGGGGATAAATTTAAACGGATATGCATTTGCCCCAAGTCCCAAAATAATTCGCACCCCGGCGAGCCACCGTGAAACCGCCTCTGTCCGGATTCATGTGTAATAGCCATACTTTACATGACATAATTATATGATAAAAAATCCTCCATGGATGAAGCTACACTCACAGAAAGAGGCCAGATTTCCGTTCCGGCCGCACTCCGCAAGGCGATGAACCTCCGGCCCGGGCAGCGACTGAAATTTGCGGCCGTATCCGATCATGAATTTAGGGTGATCACGCAGAACGATGCGCCACCAGGGCCCGTCGCCATGCTTGGTTACGCCCGTAAACTGCGGGCCGGCTCAGCTCGACGAACAAGCGAATGGATGAGTGAACTCCGCGAAGGAGAAGCACCATGACATGGATCGTGGACACTTGCGTCGTTCTCGATGTCTTCGAGAACGATCCGCAGTTTGGACAGACTTCAGCCAAACTCCTTCAAAAACTGCTTCCCGATGGACTGGCTGTCTCGGATGTAACCATGGTCGAACTCTCAGCAGCGTTCGGCGGCGACTTGATTGAACAAAAACGATTCCTGGGGCAGTCGGGGATTTCTCATTCCGAGGCTTGGACTTTTGCCGATACCGACGCTTCGCATCGAGCATGGAATGCCTACGTCAAAGCCCGGCGCGCTGATAAAATACCCAAACGACCCGTCGCAGACATCTTGATCGGGGGCTGCGCCCTGAACCGGAAAGGACTGGTCACCAGAAACGCCTCCGACTTTCGCCGGTGGTTTCCGAAGCTCGTAATTCGCGAGCCATAACCGCCCTGAACCAGGGCTTCGTTCGTCGAAAATAATGCGTCGAAGCTACGAAGTTACGACCTGTCTTTAGGTAAGACTCAGGCACACCTAAAAATCATAAACCCACCTACTTGAGTTGAGTGCATCCCGCCGAAGAAAAAATTTATGAACAAAGCTAACACCATTACGAATCGGGAAGGCCGGGAGACGATCTCGGCCCAAGAGTTTGACCGCCGGTTTGAGGCGGGTGAAGACATCACGTCGTTCATGGACGTAGCCGAGGCGCGACGGCCCGGCCGTGAGTCGCAACGGGTGAACGTTGATTTCCCCAAGGCATTTCTAGCCGAAATCGACCGCGAAGCCGGGCGGGTGGGGGTGCCGCGGCAGGCTTGGATCAAGCTGGCCGTCGCCAACGCCCTGCAGCGCCCGACCTGATCCGGCCCGGCCAGTGGGCGGACACTCACCACTTGCCGAGTGATCGGGCGGGGGTATGAATCAGCGGACTAGGTTAAACCTCCCAGGCATGTCGAAACAGCGCATTACCAGTCAGGCCGGCTTCACTTTGATCGAAGTGGGGGTGGCTTCGCTCATTCTGGTGGTGGGGTTCATCGGGATGATCCGGGCGATGACGTTTACGGCTGGTCTGATGGACCACGCGCGCCGGCAGACGGTTGCGGCGCAGATCCTCAGCCACGAGATTGAGCAGCTGAGGCTCGAATCTTGGACCACCATCAATTCACTGCCCACAGCCACGACTTGGGTTTCCGGAACTTCCTACGTTAAGGGCGACATCTGTAACTACCAAGGCGGACGGTTTTCTTGCCTCACCGCCCACACCGCGGCGTCGACCGATCGTCCTGCTCAATCAAACCTCTGGGCCGCCTATATGGCTTGGAACTCATCGACCACCTATGCCAAAGCGGACATCGTGAACTCCGGCGGCAATTGGTATCGTTGTCTCGTCGGCAATACAAACTCCGCTCCGCCCAATTCCAATTGGGCGACCTATGCGGGTCCGATCACTGCGACTGGAATCGTTAACGGCGCCACCTACACCGTATCGCGCTGCGCGACTGACTTAGTATCCGGCTCTCTAAGGGAAGTCACAGTTGTCGTGACGTGGAGCGTCGCCACGAATCGGCTAAACGCCGATACTACGACGTTCGTTTTCTACTACTCCCGCGTCAGCTCGGCCTTTTTTGGTAAGAATGGCCTGAATCTAAGCTATCAGCGCTCTTGAATATAACGCGCTCCAGTCCTTACCTCGGGTTTACTCTCGTCGAGCTCTTGATAGGACTAAGCCTCTCGCTGATGGTAATGGCGGCCGTGCTATCCAGCTATACTTTCTTGGCGCGCAATTTCACGCGGTCTCTCGGCGTAGTTTTTACCGTGACGGATAGTAGTTTTAACCTAGCCAACCGGCCGGCGCTGGAAACCCAAGGGCGCCAGACGCTGGCCTACTTCGCTCAAGATGTCCGCATGGCCACCGGCATATCCGGCACTCCGAGTGCCAGCACGGTTACGTTGACTCTACCGACGAACACGGGCTCGACCACCGTGACGTATACTTACGACGCTACGAACCAGACGCTCACGCGCACGTGGTCGGGCATGTCGGGGCAGGTCATTCACTACAATCTCCTCGGTTGCACGTTCAGATACTACGATATTTCCGGTAATCCCTACACTTCCTATACCAACTACCTGCTCGGCATAAAACAGCTCTCGTTTGCCCTCACCGCCCAAGGTGGCAGCGCGCAAAATCAGACGCTCACCCAAGTATATAGCGTGGAGTCTCCACGGCTTCTCATTCGCAATCGGTCGTTGCTCCCATGAAGGCCGGAATTTTCCTCACTAAACGAGGGTCTGTCGCGCTCGTCGCACTCTGTTGCGTGAGTGTGCTCGGTATCGCCGTCGCGGGCTACTTCAACCAGAGCAATCAAAGCATGCGGATGAGCAACCGTTCTTATGCTGCAGATGTCAGCAGGCATTTGGCGGAGATGGGGATAGAGGAGGCGCTAAGAAATCTTAACGGATACGGCAATTGGGTGGATTGGGGCACTTCCGGCACAACGACCTCTGCCGATTGGACGGTTAGCGGCACAACAGCAACATGCACTATCACGTTTCCAACTGGAAGATTCGGAGCGGCGGGGTTACTGCCGACAGTTGTTGTTCGAGTCGATAAATATGGCGCTTCAACTTGGCGCTCCACTGGCGTTTATACCACCGGAACAGTCGTTTGGAATGATGGTTTATGGTATCAATGCACAACGCCAAACGGACCGTTGGCATCATTCTCTGCGGCCAACTGGAAAAGCACACCTATGCCGTGGAATGCAGGCACATATTATGCAATTGGGGACATTGTTTTAGTGGCCGGTAGTGCATACCGTTGCATCGCTGCGAATGCTAATACCACGCCGCCCGATGCGTTGTTTTGGACCGTTCAAACTGCGGCGGTTTGGTCGGCGGCGACGACCTATGCTTTGAATGACGTGGCACTATTGGGTGGCACCGCATATCGCTGTATTTTGGCCCATACGAATTTTACTCCACCGAATGCAACGTATTGGGCCAGCGCCCCCGTAATTTACTCGGAAGGCCGCGCAGTTTTACCGAAGATTGGCACTTATAATACAACTACGGGACTTAGCTCAACAGACGCTGCAAACCTTAGAACTCAATTGCGTGCAAACATCGTAGTGTCTCCGCTTTTCCCTAACGCACTTGGCGCTTCGATATCAGTGAATTTGGCATCAGGCGGAACAGTGGATAGCTACCATTTTTCTAAAGGCACGTATGGCACGCAGCTAGCCACCTCAACGAACTACTCTGCGGTGGTGAGCGGCGGCAACTCCACAGGCAATGCCGTAGCGATTTCTAACGCTACCGTTCGAGGTTATGTTTCCGCGCCCCCGGGCGCGGCTGGTGTGAGTTACGCCCCGCGATTGACCTACTCCTCCGCCACATTGACCGGGAGTGCCGCTACTGGCGTCGACCTTACTCGGGTCAGTCGGAGTCCGAACATTCCCAAATTTAGTGTTTTACCTGTAACCGGAGCGACGAATCTCTTTCTGACAAATAATTCCACTAACTCCATCGGCACAGCGGGAGCGACTGCGCCGTCTATATATAATATTACGAGCACTGCTGCGAGAATTAATAGTATTGATCAAAATACTGCTTCTGACGTGCTTAGAGTTGTAGGGCCTGTGATATTGAACGTGGCAAATGATTTAAGGGTATCTAATGGAAGTATTGTAATTACTTCGACTGGTTCACTTGTTATTGTCTATGGAGGAACTATGAGTGTTGCTGGTAGTGGCGGTATAGATAACCAAACGCTCGACCCAAAAAGGTTACTGATAGTCAATAACGGCGTATCTGGCACGCATACCTACTCGACCAGTCGAGCGCTATTCGGTTGTATTTATCTGCCGAATGCGACGAGCGGGATTACGATAGGGACAGGCATTATACACGGGGCAGTTTCCGCGACAAATATAACTTTCTCTGGGGCAGCAACAGTGCGATATGATGTGTTGCTTCGTCATGCTACTTTTAGTCAAATTGAAACTCTTTATAATCTTGAGCGATTGCGTGAGCTGACCAATCCGGCTGAGCGGGTCTCCCTCTAAGAAGGGGGACCAAAAAGAGGGAGGGACGTAGGCATCGACCAAGGTCGAGCTCTACAACGATGCAAAAGGATCGGGCGATTGGTATAACCCGTCGCGACCGCGTCCGCGAAACGACCACTTCTGAGAGCTAGCGTAAGCGTTCAACTTGGACATGACGACGGGAGGTTCAAAAACTTGTAGAGTGAGGGGATGAAAGAATCCAAGGCCGGGGAATCAGAGAGGAAGGGGAAGCGCGGAAGGCAGCGGACGCGAAGTGAGCGGGAGCAAATG
>JANXLP010000283.1 GCA_025355125.1 Opitutaceae bacterium
TATCGGCGCGGCGGCGGGCGGCGTAGAAGAAGGCGAGGATCGCGTTGGGCAGCACCATGAGCAAGCCACTGAGCCAGCCGAGGGACTGCGCGCCGAAAGGCGTGTCTTTTTGCGCGGAGAGCCAGCCGACGAGCCAGTCGAGACTCACATAGACGACATAGGCGCCGGCGAGGAGGATGAAGATGTCGACGTAGAAAAAAGCGCCGAAGGAGCGGTGCTGGGTGAGATTATTTTTGAGGACGTCGAAGACTTGGAAACTTTGCCAAAAGAGGAAGAGCCCGACGAGCACGAGGCCGTCGCGGGCATCGAGGCTACCATCGTCGGCGAGGGCCCAGGTGACGCCGGCGAAGAAAAGACCGGCGGTAAGCGAGAGCAGGAGGGAAAGACGGTTGAGCCGGCCGGCGGTGTCGGGGGCGGGGGCCGTGCGGGCGGAAGACGGGCGGCGCGGGGATTTTTTGACGGAGGATTTTTCACCGCGGAGATCGAGGCCCCAGATCAAGGCGGGCAGGGCGAGGAGGACCGTGAGATTGGTGACGTTGTTGACGAGACAGTTGGTGAGGATGGCGGCCGCGGGTTCGCCGTGGGCGGCGACGATGGCGACGAAGAGCAGATTCCCGAGGCCCGAGCAGTAAGGCATCACGAGCGTGCCGACGGCGGTGCCCTCGAGGCCTTGGCGAAGGAGCGCCTCGAAGCGCCAGAGCATGAGGAGCGAAGCGGCGAGGAAGAGGGCGAGATAAGTCCACGGGCCGGCGACGCCGAGGGTCTCGATGGACTCGGCGAGCGGGTTCACGTGCGGGTCGCGGCGAAGCCGAGGGCGTAACGACCGGCGCGGCGCAGCAGGCGCAGGGGCGCGCCGAAAGTTAGAACGAGTTGGCGGGTGGTGAGCGTGGTCGCGCACGGGCCGGCGGCGACGACGCGGCCGGCGCGGAGGAGCAGCGCGTGGGTGAAGCAGGGGAGGATTTCCTCGACGTGATGCGTGACGAGGATGAGCGCGGGCGTGTTTTTGCGGCGGGCGAGTTTGCCGAGAAAGCGCAAAAAATCTTCGCGGGCGACGGGATCGAGGCCCGCGCAAGGCTCGTCGAGGATGAGCAGGCGCGGGCGGGCCATGAGGGCGCGGGCGATGAGGATGCGCTGGCGCTCGCCCTGAGAAAGAAACTGCCATTCGCGATTGATGAGGCTGGTGACGCCGAGGAGACGCAGGAGTTTTTTTGCGGCGGTGACATCGCCCCGCGTGGGGATGAGCCAGAGATCGAGTTGTGCGTAGCGGCCGCTCACGACGGTTTCGATGGCGGGCTCGGCGGCGGGGACGCTGGCTTGGAGAGCGCTGGTGACGATGCCGATTTTGAGACGGAGGTCGCGCCAATCGGTCTCGCCGTAGCGCTCGCCGAGGAGGCTGATGTCACCGGCGCTGGGTGAGAGGTAGCCAAGGAGGGATTTCAGGAGCGTGGTCTTGCCGCAGCCGTTGGCGCCCAGGATGGCCCAGTGCTCGCCGCGCTGCACGCGCCAGTCGAGCCCGTGGAGAATGATGTTGTCGCCGCGGGCGACGCGCAGGCCGGAGACATCGAGGATCGGAGGCATGTTTGGGCAGCATGGAATTCGCGCGGCGGCGGCGTCAATCGCGGGGCGGCAGCGAGCCGGGGAGGTGGGGGTTGCGCAGTGGTCTATGAGGACTCAACGTGATGAGATGCGGTTTCTTCTTCGGGTAGTTTGCTGGGTGGCGGCGGTGGCCGTGGCGTCGGCGCGGCCGTTCATGGTGATGGTTTATAATGTGGAGAATCTGCACGACGTGGATGGCATCGCGCAGTTTGAAGACTACCAGCCGGCGCGCTATTCCAAGGCGCACGCGCTGACGAAGCTCACAAACATCACCAAGGTCGTCGCTCAGTTCGAAGGCGGGCGCGGGCCGGACGTGATTCTTTTCCAGGAAATCGAAGTGGATTTCACGCCGTCGAAATCGGCGCCCGACTATGAACAGATGCTCGCGCATTACGCGGGCATGAAGATCGAGGAGATGCTTGGCGCGAAGTTCACGCCGGAGATCGCCGACCTTTCGGCGGAGGCGCTGTTGTTGAAGACGTTCGCCGATCACGGGCTCACGGGTTACCATGTGGCCGTGCCCGATGTGGTCACGGCGGCGGGGACGGCGCGGAAGCTGGAGCAGAAGTGCGTCATTTTCACCCGCTTTCCGATCAAGCATGTGCGGGCGCATGCGACGGAGAACGCGCGGGCCATCCTCGAAGTGCTGGTCGATGTGGACGGCGCGCCGCTCTACCTTTTCGACAACCACTGGAAGTCGGGCGCGGGCGATGCGGAGACGGAGAAGACGCGCGTGGCGAATGCGCGGACGCTACGCACGCGGTTGACGGAAATTCTGAAGACCGATCCCAACGCGGACGTGATTTTGGGCGGCGATTTCAATTCCCAATACAATCAGAGCCGCCGCTACGCGAAGACGATGAAGGAGACCGGGCTGAACGACATCCTCGGCTCGCAGGGCAACGAACTCGCGGTGCGCGGGCCGACTCGCGATCTCTACAACCTGTGGTATGAACTCCCGGCGGAACAGCGCGGCAGCGATACCTTTCGCGGCGAGTGGGGCACGTTGATCCAGCTCATGATCAGCCGCGGCCTCTACGATTACCGTGGCGTGCAATACGTGGATAATTCGTTCGGCGTCGCGAAAATTCCGGGGATGAACGCGGATGCGAAAGGGTTGCCGGTGCGGTGGTCGGGTGGCGGGCCGGGGGGCGCGGGTTTTTCGGATCATTTTCCGATCTATGCAAAGTTCACCACGGTGAGCGATGGGCGCGCGGACCGTTATCTGCCGTTGCGCAATGCGTCGGCCGAGCCGGTGGCGGTGGCGGCCACGAAGATCGACTACACGAAGGTCGATCTGGAAAAGACGGCGGTCACGGCGACACAGATCCCGCCGGAGACCAGCATTCGCGCCGATGCCTACAAATGGAAAATCTTCCGCGTCGAGGGCAAGGTCGCGAAGCCCAAGCGGCTCGGCGTGGAGTTCCTCGGCGAGACCTACGATGTGTGGAGCTACGATGAAGCGCTGCGCACGAAGCTGCGCGCCGAGCACAAGGCGGGTGACACGATCCGCTTCTACGGCGAGCTGAGCCAGTATCGCGAGCGCTGGCAGTTCATCATTCACGATGCAGCTTGGATAAAATAAGCGATGAGCACGTTGACGGTTTATACCTACGCGAATTGCGACACCTGCAGGCGGGCGACGAAGTGGTTGCGCGCGCAAGGCCTGGCGTTTGCCGAGAAGCCCATCCGCGAAACCCCGCCGAGCGTGGCGGAGTTGCAAACGATGCTGACGACGCAGGGAGGCGAGCTGCGGAAATTGTTTAACACCTCGGGCGTGGATTATCGCGCGTTGGGGCTGGGTGAGAAATTGCCCGGGATGACCGAGGCCGCGGTGCTCAAGCTGCTCGCGAGCGAAGGCAATCTCGTGAAGCGGCCGTTTCTGCTGCGGGACGACGGCGTGGGTTTGGTGGGTTTCAACGAAGCGACGTGGACGAAAGCGTTGGGTTCACCGTGAGCATGAATGTGAGCGAGCCGGCGGTGATTGAGCTGCGTTTGCGCGAGATCGCGCAGCTGTTCAACTCGCTCGATCCCTCGCCTTTTCTGGAACGCGATCTCGATGCCGATGCGGAGGAATTTATCGCAAGCTGGGCGGTAGAGATTCCGATGCACCGCGAATTGTTGTTGGTGATCCATCTCGCGACGCCGCCGGTAGCGGGCAGGGATGTGGAGGAAGCGGTGCAGGCGTATTTCCGACATCGGGCAGAGCACAAGCAGCGCGAGTTTAAGCAACTCTTGCGACGCGGCCGGATCAGCCTGCTGGTGGGCGTGCTGTTTTTGATCGCGTGTTTGTCAGCGGCGGGACTTTTGCCGCGGGTGGTGCCTGCGGGGGTAGCCGACGTGATCAAAGAAAGCCTGACGATCATCGGCTGGGTGGCGTTGTGGCGGCCGCTGGAGATTTACCTCTACGATTGGTGGCCGGTGAGGGCGGAGCGGCGGAATTTGCAGCGGCTTGCACGGATGCAGGTAAAGGTCATAGTCCCCTAGACACTGTTATGAATCCGCTCCAAACCACCGTTCGCTGGCTCTCCACGAACACGCTTTTTCCCGTCAGCCGTCTTGATGCGCGCGCCGAGGCCATGGTCTGCGCCGTTGCCCTGGCGTCCGCTGAAGAAGCGGCCGCCATGGCGGCCACGCGTCATCTCGTGCAATCCCGCGACGGCGCAAAAGATGCCGCGCTGCGGTCTTACAATCATCGCCGCAGCCTGGTCCATTACGTCTGCGATAACGCGGCGAAGGTTTGAGCCAAACGGCGCGCGGGAATTCCCCGTAACTTTTGGCCGGCTACGGGGTTTTCAGGGCACACCCACCATGAAAACATCCTATCGTTTAATCTGCCGCGGGCTTTTCGTCGTCTTTGGTTTTGCGGCGGTCCCGGCCCAGGCGAAAATCGAGCGCGTTGTTGAAAAATCGTTTTCGGTGTCGCCGGGCGGCACATTGCACATCGAGACCGATGGCGGCGCCATCCGGGTGCAGCCTTCGACCGACTCGGTCGTGAAAATCACGGCGAAGCAAAAGATCCGCGCGGACAGCGAATCGGAAGCCGATGAACTTTTGAAGAAACTGACCCTGACCTTCGACGCCCAAGGTTCCGATGTGACCGCGACCGCCAAATACGAGCGGCCGACGATGGGCGTGCGTTGGGGCAATCAGCCGGTGGAAGTTGATTTTGTGGTGACGGTGCCGGCGCGCTACTCGGCAACTTTGAAGACTTCTGGTGGCGATATCGTCATCGGTGATCTCGACGGCAAAGTGACCGCGCGCACCTCGGGGGGCGATGTGAAGCTCGGCAAAATCTCCGGCGAGATTAACGCCAACACTTCGGACGGTAATGTCAGCCTGACTGAGGGCGGAGCGGGAGTGAAGCTGGGCACTTCCGGTGGCGACATCATCATCGGGCGCGTCGTGGGACCGACGCAGGCGCACACTTCGGGTGGCAATATCAAGGCCGCACAGGTCGAGAATACGCTCGAGGCCAAGACGAGCGGCGGAAATGTCTCGGCGGGTTTTGTCGGCGGGCTGCGCGGCGATTGTCTGCTGAGCACCTCGGGCGGGCGGGTGAAGGTGACGGTTGAACCCACGGTGGGCTTTCGTCTCGATGCCTCGACGAGCGGCGGCGACGTCAAAGCGGAAGGTTTTACGATCACGATCGAAAAAGGCGGCGTGGGCAAAAGCCGGTTGCTGGGCCCGGTGAACGGCGGCGGCCCGCTGCTGAAGCTGCGTTCGAGTGGCGGCGACATCGTGATCGCCAAAGGCTGATCCGAAGCGAGCGCGGAATGGGTCCGTAAAAGCACTGATAACCGAGCCTTGTGCGCGGGGCGGCGCGCCGGATACTCGGTGGGCCGATGAATTCCCGTGTGACACTCTTGCTTTTCGTTACCCTCGCCCTGTTGGTGGCCGGTCCGGCGGCGGCGGCCGAGCGGACCGTGAAACGGAGTTTTCCGGTGCAGCCCGGCGCGACGTTGAAGGTCGATACCTATCGCGGTGGGATCATCGTCGAGGAGACGGACGAGAGCGCGGTGCGGGCGGAGGTGCGGATCGAGCTCGCGACCGAGGACGAGACGCAGGCCAACCAGAGCATCGAAGCGCTGAAGCTGGAAATGGAGCAGGTGGGCAACGAGGTGCGGGTGCGGGCGCGGAATCCGCGCGAATCCCGGGTGCTCTTCGCTTGGGAAGAAAAACAGCGGCTCGAGCTGACGTTTCGCATTTTTGTCCCGCGCTCAAGCAACGTCGATCTGGCCACGCTGGATGGCGGGGTGACGGTGGGGAATCTCGCCGGGCGGGTGGTGGCGCACACTCGCGCGGGCACGATTTTTTGCCGCAAAATCGACGGCACGATCAATGCCACGGTGGACGCCGGGGAGATCGTTATCTCGCGCTGCACGGGCGCGGTGGAGTTGCGCGTGCAGCGCGGAAATATCCGGACGGGCACGATTTTCGGCCCGGCGGAACTGAGCAACGACAGCGGGGATATCGAGGTGTTGAGCGCGCAGGGCGGCGTGCACGCCACGACCTCGGCGGGGGATGTGACAGTGGGCTTTCAGAAGGGATTTTCGGGAGACACGACGGTCAAGGCTAGCGGCGGAAATATTTTTGTGAAAGTGGACCCGCTTGCGGCGCTAACCGTGGAGGCGACGACGAGCTGGGGGCGGGTGCAGACGACGTTGCCCTTCGCGGTGGAGGCGGGTGGCGAGGGCAAGAGCGCGTTTTCGGGCAAGCTCAACGGCGGCGGACCAGCGGTGCGACTGCACGCGGCGGGCGGGCACGTGAAGCTCGAGGCTTACAAGCAGTTTTTGGATATCAACGAGGAGAGCTAAGCGGGAATCAAACGACGCGCGGCCGGTAGAACCGGCGCTCAATACCGTAATAAACCGCCACCGTGACCGCGAGCGACGCGGTGAGCGTGACCGCGAGCTGGAGTGAATAGGAGCGGAGGCCCGCGGAGAGGAGGGCCCAGGTGGCGAGCATGATGACGGGCGTGTGCACGGCGTAGAGCGCGTAGCTGAGATGCCCGGTGGTGCGGAGCGCGCCGATGAGGCGACCCTGGCCCGCGGCGGGCGTGTGCTCCTCGCGGCGGAGACTCCAGCTGATGGCGAGCATGCAGACGAGGCCCCAGGCGGCCTGTTTGACGAGGGTGAGTCCGTAGAAATTCGGGATGAGTTTGGTGACAAGAAAGCCGGCCCAGGCGAGGCCGAGCTGGGCGCCGGTGGCACGCCAAGCGCGGGCGACGAAGAGGTGGGCGGCGAAGGCGCCCGCATACCAAAAAATGCCGAGCATGAAGACGCTGTTGAATACCCAATAGGCGGTGACCCAGGGGAGCAGTGCGATGGCGAACCCGTGCAGCGCCAGAAAAGTGAGCCCGAGGCCGCGCCACGCGCCGCGCGCGGCGAAAGGGTGGATGAGCGGGTAGGCGGCATACATGACCATCTCGACGGCCACGGTGTTGAGGAGGTAGTTACCGGCAAAAATCTCTTCGGGAAAAAGGCCGGCGACACCGACGAAACGCACGGTGACATGACGCCACGGGCTGTAGGCATGTAGCGCGAGCAAGGCGTCGGCGGCGGGATGAAGCGTCTGCGCGGCCACGAAGACGAGCCCGAGCAGGCAGGCGGCCCAGTAAACGGGCATGATGCGGCGAAAGCGGTTGAGGAAATAGTCGCTCCACGCCGGCGTGGCGTTCTGGCCGTGATGTAGGCGCCACTCATAAGGGTAGTGAATGCAGAAGCCGCTCAGCACGAAAAAGCCAAGCACGGCCGGATGGTGTCCGCCGGTGGGCCAGGTGAGCGCGCGAGTGGCGTCGTAGAGGGCGTCGAAGGTTGTATGGAGGCCACGTTCGAAGGCGTTAGCGGGTGTGAAATCGGACCAGAGATGCCAGTGGCTGAGAAAAACGATGAGAGCGCAGACGCCGCGCATGACATCCAAGGACCAGAAGCGCGGGGGGCGAGCGACGGGGGCGGGGTCCATGGTCAAAACAGGGTTTGAGCGGTGGACGTGGAAGCAAGGCTGGTTTCGCGGGCTTGAGACGGGCTGGGCGATGTTTGCATTTGAGAAACGGACGCAGGGCGGTGAGCTGTCGCGGAGGACAACCATGACGCTGCTCGACACGCACACGCATCTTGAATCGTTCGCCCAGCGGGGCGATCTGCCGGCGGCGCTCGCGCGGGCGGCGGAGGCAGGGGTGGCGGAGATGATCGCCATCGGAACGTCGTCAGAGGACTGGCCGCTCTATCGGAACCTCGCGCAGGAATATGCGGGCCGGGTGCATTATACGGTCGGGCTGCATCCGTGCGCGGTCGAGGCGGGTTGGGAAAAAGAGCTGGCGCAGATCGAAGGTTTTTGGGGCGACGCGGGAGTGAAGCCGGTGGCGTTGGGGGAGTGCGGGCTGGATCGTTTTCATTTGCCGAAGGATGATCCGGCGAGGGCGGCGGAGATTTTCGCGTGGCAGCGGGCGGCGTTTAACGCGCAGCTCGGGATCGCGCGGCGGTTGGCATGTCCGTTGGTGGTGCATTCGCGCGGCGCGTTTCAAGAATGCGTGGAGATGATCGACGAGAGTGGCGTGGCGTGGGAGCGGGTGGTGTTTCACTGCTTCACGGAGGGCGTGGCGGAAATGACCGAGCTCATGCGGCGGGGTGGCTACGGGTCATTTACCGGCGTGCTCACGTATAAGTCGGCGGAGAACGTGCGGGCGGCGGCGCTGGCGCAGGGGCTGGGACGATTTATGCTCGAGACGGACGCGCCTTATCTGACGCCGATGCCGCACCGGGGAAAGCCGAATGAGCCGGCGTTTTTGCGACACACGGCGGAGTTCGCGGCGGGCGTATTTGGCGTGAATGTGACTGAGATCGCGGAGGCTTCGACGCGGAAGGCGCGGGCATTTTTTGGGATCTAGCAAGCAGGGACGGTAGAGCGGCCTACGGAATACACGGAAGCATCGCATGCGGAAAAAAACGAAAAAGGCGGCCGGTGGGGCCGCCTTGGTGAGAACCGAGTGATAGATTCGCGAAGGCTCAGGCTTCGTCGAATTTCTTCACGAAGAGGGCGTCGAGTTCGGCCAGCATCTGGGGAGCGTCGTCACCGGTGGCGATGAACTTGACCTTAGAGCCTTTGCAGGCGGCCAGCATCATGAGACCCATGATGCTCTTGCCGTTGACCTGCTCATCGTCCTTTTCGACAAAGACCTCCGCTTTGAACTTGTTGGTAATACGGACGATCATGGCGGCCGGCCGGGCGTGGATGCCCATCTTGTTCTGCACAATGAGCTCCTTCGTGAGGGGCTGGGCAGCAGTGGGTGTGGCGTCGCTTTTATTCATGTATGAGTGTCGGGAATGACCTGCTAAACTCTGTCAGGTTGCCTCGGCTTGCAACCCCAAAGCCAGCCGCTACCGTGCCATGCGATGCCGAAAATCGCGCTGATCGTCCCCTGCCGACTCGAATCCACCCGCTTCCCGCGCAAGCTGTTGCACAAGATCAAGGGCAAGCCGTTGTTGCTGTGGGTGGCGGAGCGGATCGCGCGCGAAGCGCCGGAGTTGCCCCTCTATTTTGCGGTGGATGATGAGCTTTTGCGTGAATGTGTGACCGCACAGGGGTTTAGAGCGATTATGACGCGGGGCGATCATGCGAGCGGCACGGATCGGATCGAAGAGGCCAATCGTAGCATCGGTGCCGAGCATGTTATTAACGTGCAGGCGGATGAACCGCTCGTCTCGGCGCGGCAGATCCGGGCGCTGGTGGAGCTGATCGCGGGGCCGGCGGACATGGCGACGTTGGCGACACCGTTTACGTCGGCGGCGGACTTCGCGAATCCGAACCAGGTGAAGGTGGTGTTGGCACCGGCGGCGCGGCGGGCGCTGTATTTTTCACGCTCGATGATCCCGTATGCGCGCGAGCTGGCGGGGAAGGTCGATGATGCGTGGGTGCGGGCGAATCCGTGTTTCCGCCATCTCGGGCTGTATGCTTACAAGGCGGCGCTCCTAGAGAAATTCGCGAAACTGCCGGTCGGCCGGTTGGAGCAAATTGAGAAGTTGGAGCAACTGCGGGTGCTCGAAAACGGTTACAGCATTGCGTGTGATCTGACGGAAGACCCGACCATCGGCGTCGATACGCCGGAGGATGGGGAGAAATTTGAGCGGTGGCTGGGGTGATCGGGTCTGTGATGATTTTCGCCCCGATGAAGAAACCCCGGCTCATGTGCGCGCTGTTGGTCGGATGGGTCAGTGTCGGGCTGACGGGTTGCGTGAGCGATCTGCTGGCGCGGAAGATCGTGACGGCGCCTAACCGGCAAGGTGCGCCGTGGCCGGCCAAGGGGCACGGTATTCCGGTTTGAGCTCAAGATAGAGCGCGGGGTGAACGCAGGAAGCGCAGGGCGGCGGCGGGGAGGGA
>JANXLP010000292.1 GCA_025355125.1 Opitutaceae bacterium
GCGGACGCGAAGCCCGGCGCGCTGCAGCCGCAGGTGAATGACAATGTAACCGAGTTCTCCCATCACCTCGGGGCGAACTACGTGGTCATCAAGAGTCGCGTGCTGGCGTTTGCCAACACCAGCACCGCGTTCGAGCCCTCGTCGCGCGTCGATGCGCGCACCGGCCGCGTGCAGGGCAACGAGACCACGCTCGGCTACGAGGCGGGCGCAAAGGGACTGTTTTTCGAGCGCCGGCTGGCGGTGATCGGCATGGCTTTCGCGTATTTTAACCAAAACATTTCCCGCCGGAATCCCCGTTACGACGATCCGATCTTCGACGCCAACCAGACGCAGCCGCAGCTCGTCGCCGCCGGCGAAGAGCGTTTCACCGGCGGCGCGGTGGAGGGTAAATACAAGATCACCGATGCCTGGAACTTTGGCGGCAAGATCACCTATAACCACGCGATCACCACGAAGTCGCCGGATCTGCCCGAGGAAATTGGCCGGCCGTTGACGCGCTTCCCGCGCCTTACCGGCGGGTTGAACACGCGCTACGCCTTTGGTCCCGAAAGCAAGGCCGCGGGTTTCAGTCTGGGCGCGGGGCTGACGTATCTGAGCGATGTCGTGGCGAGCTACGAGAACGTGACGCACGCCTACCTGGCCTATCCCGCTTACACCCTTCTGAACGTGAGTGTGAGCTACCGGCTCAAGGTCGGGAAATATAACCATGGCGTGACGGTGAGCATGCGCAACGCCCTCGACCGCGACCTCCTCGCCCAAGTCGCGCGCGCAGGCGCCGGGCGGGAGTTCGCGGTGAATTACGGGCTGAGTTGGTAACGCCGCTGGCAATCAGCGGCGACGCACTCAGGGCGACGCGGTGCGCGGTTTCTTTTCCAGCCAGACTTCGCTGATGCTGCAGCCGCTGCCGTTGCCGCCTAGGCCAGGTTCGCGGGTCCACGCGAGCGTGAGCTTGCCGCCGGCGGTCGCGGATGCGGGAACGTCGAAGGCGACCGGCGCAATCGGCGTGGCGCGGGCGATGAAGGGGTGGATCTCGACGCTACCGTTGGCGACGAGGCAGATCTTCGCTTTGGCGCGGACATCGGGATACACGACGCGCACGCGATATTCGGCGGCGGGGTCGAGGTTGGTGTAGTTGAGGGTGACGCTGTTGTCGTTGAGGCCCCACGCGAAATCGACCCACGACATGCGCCACGGGATCGGCGTGCCGACGCCGGCGGCGAAGTGTCCGTCGAGAGGCGTGAGCAGGAACGCGGGGTCGCGCTCAGCGCCGACACCGCGGTCGAGATGCGGCGAGGCGGCGGCGTTGCCGAGATCGTCGTAGTAGCCGCCGGGGCCGGGGTTGGTCCAGTTGACGATTTCGTTGAGCTGCGCGAGGCGGGCAGGCTCGGTGTCGAGCGCGCGGATGGCGGCGAAGCGGGCGGTGAGCCAGGCGCGGTTGTTGAGCGGGTAGTCGAGGGTATCGAGGCTGGCGCCGCGGCCCTGCGCGATGGCGCGGTAGAGCGGCACGCTGAGTTTCATGTGGATGCTTTGGAAGAGTGCCTCGGCGAGTTGGTAGGTGCGGGTGCGCCAGGCGGGGGCGGCGGGTTGGGTGAGGGTCTGCGCGAGGGTTTCCTCGGCGCGGGCCATGGCGTTGGCGGCGCCGGCGGCGGGAGCGGAGCGCAGGGCGTCCATGGCGGTGGCCTCGAGGGCGGTCTCGTGGATGAGGCGCGCACGCACGGTGGCGTCGAAGTAGGCGCGGTAGAGCGCCATCTGGAAGCGCCAGTTTTGCAAGTCGCGCGGCGTGGCGGCGCGTTCCATGGCCTGAAATTGCGCGAGGGTGGTGTAAACCGCCTCGTGCGCGAGGAGCGGTCCGCGCCAGTTGCGCTCGAGGGCGAAGATGCCCTGCGCGAAATCATCGGCGAGGCGTTCACTGATAAAATAGCGGCCGTAGTCGCGGAGCACATCGGTGAGCGAGGCGTCGGGATCCCAGCTCAGGCGCGACCAGACGGTTTTGTTGATGTCGTCGGTGCAGCCCTCGGAGTAGGTGATGGCGCCGATGGTGCTGGGCTGGAGCTGGCGGACGATGTTCGCCATGTCGTGGGGCCGGGTGTTGATAGGCTCACGGGTTTCGGTGAGGGCGAAGGCGCGGTCCCAATCGGCGATCGGATACTGGCAGCTGCGCGTGTGGGTGATGTCGGGATAGTAGCGGATCGGGTAGGCGGCGGGCACGCGGCGGCGGAATTCCGCGATGTCCATGTGAACCCACGGAGCGAAGACGGCGCCGGCGAGCCAGGTGGGTTTCTTCTCGGTGAGATAGCCGAGGAAATATTCCATGTCGTCGTGATTAAAACCCTGCGGCGAGAGCCACATGGTGGCTTTGGGGTGAAAGCGGCGGAGGTTGGCGGTCTGTTTTTCCAGCAGGGGAAACATGAGCCGTGGCGGGGTGTGGCCGGGGTCGCCGCCGGGCACGAGGATGGCGTCGATGCGGGGCAGGGCGCTGAAGACCTCGGCCCATTCCTTGAGCGCGAACTCGACGGTCTCGGGTTTGCCGTAGTCGGCGTCCATCGCGGGATACCAGACCCAGACGTCGAGGCCGTAGTCTGCGGCGATGCGGGACATGCCGATCATCATGTCGATCTGCGGCCGGGGAAAATGCGGGCTGTCCGCGTCGTCATCGGTGCGGGGCGGCAGGAGCTCGATGGCGTTACAGCCGAAGACGGCGAGTTCGCGGATGTAGCGCTCCCACTGAGGGAGATCCCAACCGCTGTAGGAATTGGGCTTTGGCCGGTAGGCGAGTTGGTGGCCGCGGAGGGCGTAGCGCGGCGACGTGGCGAGGTTGAGCGCGCTCAACAATCCGGCGCGCGCGGGACCGAGATGGAGTGTGCGCAACAGGTGGCCGACGCCGAAAAGCACGCCGCGGGCGTCGCGGCCGGCGATGACAATGACGGGCGCGGCCGAGCCGGCGGCACCGAGCGTGGCGAGCTGGTAGCCCTCGGCGCTGACCTTGCTCTCGTCGAGCGCGGCTTCGGCGGCGCGGGCGCCGAGGAGGGCGCGCACCTCAGCGAAACGGCCGACAACGATTGCCGGTTGGGCGGTGGCGGGCAGGGCGTGAGCGAGCGGCCAGCGGGTGAGTGTGCGCGACTCGGTATCCTCGAGGAGCATGGCCACGGCTTTCTGCTCGGGACCGGTCGCGGCGGCGGGCGTCACTACGGTCGCGCGCGTGAGATCGTAGGCGAGGGCGGGCAGGCCGACGTTGCGCGCAGCGGCGAATTTTTCGAGGGCGGGAGAAATCGTCGGCTGTGCGGAGAGCGCGGAGGTGAA
Source organism: Opitutaceae bacterium (assembly GCA_025355125.1). Classification (GTDB taxonomy): domain Bacteria; phylum Verrucomicrobiota; class Verrucomicrobiia; order Opitutales; family Opitutaceae; genus Tous-C4FEB. Next base: position 3,301 of record JANXLP010000292.1, read on the forward strand.
CAAGGCGAGAGCGAGGCTCGCGTGGAGGATGAGACGGGGGGCCGGGTGATGGGGCGGGGTAGGCATGGGGAAGCGGGATGACTAGAAATTTTTAGACGGTGGCGGCGCCGTTGTCGGTGGAGTGGCGGGCGTCGCCCATGTGGTGGCGGAGCGCGTCGATCTCGGCGGTGAGCGTGTCGCGGGTGGCGATGATGTCGGAGCTGTGGATGATGAAGTTGGCGCCTGCGGCGCACCAGGTGGCCTCGCGCGCGGCGGGCATCCAAGAGTGAATGCCTGCGCCCACGCCGGCGGCACGGGCGCGGCGAAAGATGGACGTGACGGCGGCCTCGAACTCGGGTGTGTCGTAGCGCTCAGGCTGGCCGAGGCTGCACGAGAGATCGTGTGGTCCGATGAGCACGGCATCGAGTCCGTCGACCGCGAGGATTTCATCGAGCGCCTCGATAGCGGGCACGCTCTCGATGTTGACGATAAGCGAGTGCGCGCGGTTGTGCGCGGCGACGTAGGCCTCGAGCGCGGGCTCGAAGGGAGTTTTGCCCGCGAGCGTGGTGCGGAGTTTGGCGCCTTTGACGGGGCGACGTTTCACGGCGCCCGCGAGCTCGCGCACCTCGGCGGCGGTTTCAACGTAAGGCGCGACGAGCCCGCACGCGCCGCCGTCGAGGACCTGGCAAGCGGCGTAGGGATCGGGCGAGGCGATGCGCACTATGGGAGCGAGGCCGGCGTAGCGGTAGGCCTGGCACATCCACGAAAGTTTTTCGCGGTCGATGGTGATATGCTCGGTGTCGATGAAGACAAAATCGAGCGGCATGCCGGCGAGGAGCGGCACCCAGCGGGGCGAGGTGGAGGCGACCATCGTGCCGTAAACGCGGCGGCCGGAGTGGAGGGCGTCGCGAAATTCAGAACCATTCATGCGGAGGGGATGGGTAAGAACGCGGGCCGCGATCCGGCTGCGCGTGGGGTGGGGTTGGGGGTGACCGGCGGGTCGCCGGCTGGGATTAAAAAAACGGAATCAACACACGCGACCGCGACGCTGGGCGGCGACGTGGCCGGGAGGGTTTTCTCCGATCCAGCGAGCATCGGCCGGCTCGGTGGCGAGCTGATAGCGGGTGTCGGTGGAGAGGCGAAAACGGTCGGTCTGGTTGTCGAGACTGCCGTGGACGAGCGTCATGTTGAAGATCATGGCGTCGCCCATGCGGAATTCTGGTGAAGTGAGCCAGCGGCCGCCGAGGCTGTCTTGGAGCGCCGGGGCATTCTTCGAGAGGGTGCCGTCCCACCATTTCGTGCCTGAGGCATAGTCGGCGGCGTCTTCGCGGTTGGTGCAGTAGTCGTCCACGTCGCGCGCGAGATAGGGCTTCAGTTGCGCGCCTTTTTTATGCGAGCCCTCGAGCACGAGCAGTCCGCCGAGTTCCAGGCTGACGTCGCCGAGTGGCACCCACGTGGTGTAGAGGTCGTGCGTGCCGCGACCCATGTAAACGAGATCGCAATGAATGGGGCTGCCCAGGCCGTGGCCCTTGGTGCGAAACCAGATGAAATCAAAGTGCCGGACGGTGCCGCCGAGGAAGGACTGGAAAAAATCCGTGATGCGGGTGCCGAAGACGAGATCGCGCAGCAGGGGATCGTGCTGGTTGAGCGGATTACCCATCGCGCGACCGACCTCGCGCCCGTCGAAGCGGGCATCGTCGGGCGGAGTGCCGGGTTTCAGGAAACCGAGCCGGGCGAGCTGGGCGGTAACGGAGTTACGCAGGGCCTGCACCTGCGCGCGGCTCCAGAATTCGCGCAGATAAAGATAACCGTCTTCGTCCATGCGCCGGTGGAGCAGATCGACCGGTTCATCCGCACTCGTTTCATGCAGGAAACCAAATTTCTGCGGGCTGAGGTCGAGCGGGAGGCCGTGGGCGCACAGCCTGGCGGGCACGACGGAAGTGGGGCGGTCCGTGGCGATCATGGGGTGGGGAACGCGCGCAGACTGCAACGAGGTCGGGCTTTCGCACAAGTGAAAAAACGTTTTAGCATTTTACGAAAAAATCTGTGGGTGAAAATATCCGGCGACAGGCTCCGAAGGTTGCGGATGCGGAAAGCCCTAGCCTTGCCTAGGGGATGGAATGCTGCCACCAGCTGTTTGCGCGCAAAATTTCATGGCCAAATCATCCAGCAAAACCGGTGGGCTTGTGACCGTGAAAAATATCGCCGCACATGCGGGGGTTTCCATCGGGGCGGTCTCGTCGGTGCTCAACAACCGTCACGTCGAGCGGCGAATCTCGCCGGCGACCGTGGACAAAATCCGCGCGGCCTCCGCCAAACTCGGCTATCTGCCCAACATCAGCGCGCGCCGTCTGCGCAGTGGCACCAGCCAGAAGCACAATATCGTGCTGGCGTTCATCACGAGCTACGAGGCGCCGCTCAGTCTGGCGAACCACCTGATCGCGGCGCTGCGCCAGTCGGTGAACGTGGGCAGCCGGGATCTGGCCCGCATGTCGTTTTCCCTGATGGTGGAGATGTTTCCCGCGGGCCAGCTGCGCTCGATGCCGGGACTGCTGACGGGCGACCATTTCAACGCGGCGATCATCACCAACACGACGCCCGAGGACGACCAGTTCCTCAACCGCGCACACCTGCCGTTCCCCGTCGTGCTCGTGAACCGCGCGATCCCGCGTTACTCCTGCGTCGTCGAAGACCCCGGCGCGGGTGGCCTGGCCGGCGGTGTGTTGATCAAGGGCAAGCGTCGCAATCTCGCGGTGCTGCACGGCAGCCCGCTCACTCAGACCACACAGGGTCGCGTGGACAACTTCATGAACACGGTCGCGCGCCAGTTGGGCCGCCCGGCACAGGAAATCGTCGCCAAGGATCTTTCGGAGACGGCGGCCTACGAGGCGATGATTCGCTTTTTTGACCGGGGCGGCGAGATCGACGGCCTTTATACCGTCACCGACGGCATGGCGCTCGGGGCCTATCATGCGATCAAGGAAAAGGGGCTGAGTATCCCCGGCGACATCGCAGTCGTGGGCGTGGGCGACTACGACATCTCGGCATTTTTCGATCCACCGCTCACGGTGGTTGGGGTGGAGCGCGGCGAGATGGGCAAGGAGGCGAGCCGGCTGCTCCTGCGTCAACTCGCGCAGGGCGGACTGCCTCCGCTCAAGGTCGAAATCCCCGTGCAATCCGTGCTACGCGCCTCGACCGGACGCAGTTGAGCGCAAGGGTTTTCGCACGTGACTGCGTGAAGACGGGTTAGGGGAAATAAATCCCGATCTGATCGGGCCTGCCGGGCGCGGGTCTGCCAAAATGCAGTTGACGGAGGGAAATAATTTGAAGCAAAAACGTTTTAGCCGAACGAGCCTCCAGCGCTTGTGAGCCGGGTCTTCACCCGAGATTTCCCTAACCCCCGTCAGAACTCCCCATGAACGAAGTTACCCCTGCACTCATTCGACGTGTCCGCCCGCTTGCGCTCTGGTGCGCGCTGGCCGTTGGCGCGCCTTTTGTCTCCGTTCCGTCCACGCTCCGCGCGCAGGCTCCGGCCGAAGGCTCGGTCAGCGGCTCCGTGCGCAACACCCAGACCAACGCCTTCCTGGAAGGCGTGGTCGTCACGCTCGAAGGCACCAACTACTCGGCGACTACGCAGCGCAGCGGTGAATTCACCTTCGGCCGGGTTCCGGCCGGCAGCTACACGCTCAAGGCGTTCTACACCGGCCTCGATGTGAAAGATACACCGGTGGTGGTGACGGCCGGGCGGATGACCGAGGTGGAGATCGGGTTGACCTCGGGTGTCTACAAACTCGACGCCTTCACGGTCGCGGGTGCGCGCGAGGGCAATGCCGCCTCCATCACCAAGCAGCGCAACGCGCAGAACGTCGTCAACGTGGTCTCCATGGATGCCTACGGTAATGTGAACGACGGCAACATCGGTAACTTCCTGCAAAAACTCCCCGGCGTCGCCGTCCGTAAGGAAGCGGGCGAAATCGTCGGAGTCGGCCTGCGGGGCACGCCGCCGGAATTGAACTCCGTCATGCTTGACGGCGTGCGCACCGCCGCGGCCATCGCGGGATTTACGCCGCAGGGCGACCGTGCCGCGCTGATCGACCAGATTCCCTCGGAGTTCATCAAGGAAATCGAAGTCGTGAAGGGCAACACGCCCGAGCTGCCCGCCGATTCGCTCGGCGGTTCGATCAATCTCGTGACGAAATCCGCCTTCGATTATCCCGGCCGCGTCGTGAGCTACCGCACCGGTCTCTCGCAGAATACCTACCGCGACAGCCTTGCGCACAAGTTCGGCCCCAATGCCGCGGTCACCCTGCTCGACGCCTTCGGTCCCGAGCGCCGCCTCGGTGTCGCCATCTCCAGCAGCTACTCAAAGACCTATAGTTTCCGCGACCGTATCCAGATGCAGCACGCCGAACTCGACGGGCGTAACACCAACGCCCGCGCGCTCGACGACTA
>JANXLP010000347.1 GCA_025355125.1 Opitutaceae bacterium
ATCAGCCTAAGTCCGACAGCCTGCTAGTGTAAACCTTCCCCTTCCTGATTTCCTGAGTCCCAGATTCTCCGGCCTCTTCTCCTCACCGTCACCGTGGACCCCATCATCAAAGGCGCCGTCATCGGCTTCTCCATCGCCGCCCCCGTTGGCCCCATTGGCCTCCTCTGCATCCGGCGCTCGCTCCACGAAGGACGCATGGCCGGTTTCGTCTCTGGCCTCGGCGCCGCCTCCGCCGACACCCTCTACGGTCTCGTCGCAGCCTTCAGTCTCACCGCCCTCACCGATCTGCTCATCGAACATCGCGCCGCCTTCCAACTCCTCGGTGGCCTCTTCCTCCTCTACCTCGGCATCCAAACCCTCCGCGCCCGTCCACCCTCACCCGCCGCCGAGCGTCCCGCGCCCAACCTCATCGCCGCCTATTTCTCCACGTTCGTCCTCACCGCCACGAGCCCCGTTACGATCCTCGCCTTCGTCGGCATCTTCGCCGGCCTGGGCTTGGGCGCGACTCCCGGCAGCACGTTCACTACGCTCCGCCTCGTCCTCGGCGTTTTCGTCGGCAGCGCCGCTTGGTGGCTCATCCTCAGCTCCTCGGCCTCACTCCTTGGGCGCAAACTCCAATCCGGCGGCCTCCGCACCCTCAATCTCATCTCCGGCACCATCATCCTCGCCTTCGGCCTCTGGCAACTCACCCAACTCGCCCTCTCCACCAAGTAGCACATTCACATTTTTCTCCTCCGAATTTTCGCGTCCCTTCGCGTGTTTCGCGGGCATACTCCTGCTTCTCTCCCATTTTCCGCGAGTCTATCGCGATCCTTGCCTCTCTACTTTCAGCCCTCACTTTCCCAATCCGTGAACGCCTCGTGGGACATCCTTAAAACTCTCTCCGACCCCACCCGCCTCCGCCTGCTCGCCCTCGTGCTGCGCGAAGAACTCTCCGTCGCCGAACTCCAGGAGATCCTCGGCATGGGCCAGTCCCGCATCTCCTCGCAGCTCGCCCTCCTCCGCCAGGCCGGCCTCGTCTCCGACCGCCGCGAGGGCAAAAAAGCCTTCTACTCCCTCCGCCCCACCGTCGCTCCCGCCGCCCTCGCGCTTCTGCGTGCCGCCGTCGCCTCCGTCGCCGATCTCCCCGAACTCATCGACGATCAGGCCAACCTCGACCGCATTCTCCAAAAACGCCGCCGCACGCAGGAGCAGTATTTCAACCTCATCGCCGGTCGCCTCGGCAAAAACTACTGCCCCGGCCGCTCGTGGGAAGCCATCGGTCACCTCGCCCTTCGCCTCACGCCCGCCATCACCATCGCCGATCTGGGCGCCGGCGAGGGCCTCGTCTCCCAACTCCTCGCCCAACGCGCCTCGCAGGTCTGGTGCATCGACAACTCCCCCCGCATGGTCGAAGTCGGCACCGCCCTCGCCGCCAAAAACGGCCTCGCCAACCTCGCCTACAAACTCGGCGATATCGAAAACGTCCCCCTCGCGGAAAAATCCGTCGATCTCGCGATCCTCAGCCAAGCCCTCCACCACGCGCAGCACCCGCAACGCGCCGTCGAGGAAGCTTACCGCATTCTCAAACCCGGCGGCCAGATTCTCGTCCTCGACCTCGCCGAACACACCTTCGAGAAAGCCCATGAACTCTACGCCGACGTCTGGCTCGGCTTCAGCGAAAGCGCGCTGCACGGCTTTCTAAAAACCGCCGGCTTCCAACACGTGGAAGTCTCCGCCGTCGCCCAAGAACCCACCGAGCCCTTCTTTGAAACTCTTCTCGCGAGCGGCCTGAAATCCCCCGCGTAGGGCGTTCGTCTCGCGAACGCCTTTCCGAGGTAGGGCGGGTTATCCCTAACCCGCCGCGCGTGGCCCAGATTGCCCCTCCACCGCAGCCCATGACAACCGCACCGAGACTTTGTCGGAGCCTGCTTGCAGGCGATCTCATCACCTGCCGTCGACCTGCCGCGCGAAGGCAAATATCGTTTGCGTGTCGGTTCCTTCCGCGCGTTGTTCACCATGCAAGCCGACACCATTTTCGTCTATGCCGTTGAAGGCCGCAAAGAAGCCTACGACTAAGCGCTCCGCCTCGCTCACCTCATAGCCCCATCCATGAAAATAAACCGTTTAGCGACAGCTTTGATTTTCACAACGATACTCTGGAGCGGCTGCGCGACCCCTAAGCAGTATTTTTCTGCTCTTCCCAAGCCGGAACAGAAATTTATCCGCGCGAAGAAAAATCGCGCTATTTTCGGCACTCAGGAGATAAAATCCGGTATACAAAACGAGGTTCTTTTTGAGCCGACTGCGAACAATATGCTTTTCAATGGCATGGCGGTTTTCTGGATTTATGCCAAAAATCTAGATCGCGAACCTTTTCGCTTCGGAGCTTCCGCTCTGAGCGTCGAAGACAAAAATGGCTCCACGGTTGAAGTTCTGACGATTGACGAGGTAGCAAATCGGTTGAGAGGAAACAAATCGCAGCGAGATTGGGCTTTCCTAATCGCCAGTTCGTTTCTTTCGGCGCTTGAAGCTGCACCCTATGCTTACTCGCGCCAGACCGGCGTCTACTCGGGCTACACGTCAGATGGCCGTTACGTGAGTGGGGTGACCACCAGCACGACGCCAAATACTACCGTCCAGTATTTGGCCCAGCAGCAAAACACCGAGCGAATTGCGTCATTCTCGGCGCAGATGAACGACGCCTACTCACGGGCTTTGTGGAATCTTCGTCGGCTATCATTGAAGGAGACAGTTCTCCAAAAAGGGGAGTCTATTGAAGGAATCGTCGCGATCCGCCTTCCGTCGTTTTATTCGTTGCCCAATCGCTTCAAATTTAAACTTAGGGTCGAAAACAACGTCTTCACGCATGACTTCACGATCAGCAGGAAGGATTCATGAAAACCATCCCCGCTCAGCCTGATCTCAGGTCCACCTAGAACAAGTCTATCCGACAACGGATTTAAGGAGGCTATGTCATCCACTCAAGAGCTGCTCGCTGCATATGGAGAGGCCGTCTTTTACTCTCACATCATTGAAGACATGTTGAAGCTGCATGTATTCGATTGTGCTTTTTTTCAACGAAACTG
>JANXLP010000386.1 GCA_025355125.1 Opitutaceae bacterium
CTCATCATCGACGACGAGCCTCACGTGCGCGTTTTTCTGCGGCTTTTGCTCACCGAGCTGGGAATTAAGCGCATATGGGAGGCGAGCAACGGGGCAGAGGGATTGGCACTCGTAGAGGAGCACGAACCGCAGCTGGTGCTGTTGGACCTGAATTTGCCGGTGTTGGGTGGCCTTGAAGTTCTCAAACGGCTCTACGTCGCCCATCCGGAAATCCCCGTGTTGATCGTGAGTTCCCAGAACACTTCCAGTGTGGTGATCGAATGCCAGAAACTCGGTGCGATCGGCTATCTGCTTAAGCATACCCCGCGCGCCGAGTTGTTGGAGACGATGCGCGAGGCGATCAACGGGTTGGACGAGTCCGAAGATGTCACGGCACGGACAGAAACCACCTAAACGCGGTTAAGTTTGCGCCCACGGCGCCGATATTTTTCGGGTATGGAGATCATTGCCGATCCAACAATTCCCGACCCGACGATCAAGGAAGCCGGTCGAGGCCTGTGCGTGCTCATCGTCGATGACGAGCCGCATGTGCGGGTTTACCTCCGTATGTTGATCCGAAAGCTGGGGGTGGAAACCACCTGGGAGGTCGGCAGCGGCGAGGACGCCATAGAACTCTACCGTCTGCACCAGCCCGATGTGGTGCTGCTTGACGTGAACCTGCCCTTTGTGCCGGGCACCGAGGTCTTGCGCAGGTTGCTGGAGATCGACCCCGAGGCCGCCGTGATCGTGGTGACCTCGGATCAATCCGGTGACACGATCCGCGAGGTCCGTGGATTGGGCGCGATGGGCTATGTGCTCAAACAACTGCCGCCAACGCAGATGAAAGAAGTCCTGGCCGATGCGCTCGCACAGGTGGAGCCACGGTCACGCCCGGAAAGTAAATAAAGGATGACGCGACCGGAGGGGGCGCGGCATAAAATGACCCGCGGTTAGCGAAGCGAGGTTTCGAGGTCGCGGCGGAGGGCTTTAATTTCGTTCAGTTCTTTGCGCAGGGCGTCTTTCTCTTCTTTCGTCTTCGCGTAGGCGATGGCTTCCATGATGTCGCGTTCGGATTCCATGAGGCTCACGCGCTCACTGGCGACCGTCTCGCGTTGCTTGGTGGATTCACCGCCGAAGATGGAAAGGACTTTGGATTTGCCACTGCCGTTGAGGGCGCGGTCGGCATCGGTGGACTTCGTTTTCAGTTTTTCCCGGGCGATGTCCTTCTCCTGTTGAAACACTTCGCGCTCGATCTCGGTGGCGCGGCCGCGACGCACCTCTACTTTGGGCAGCATCGCGGGGGGCTCGGATTTAGATTGGGCGAGGGTCGCCGCTTCTTTCTCGGCGGCGGTCGCGGGTGGTGTGCTTGCAGGCGCAGCCATGGCAGAGGCGGCCGGAGTTGTCGTTGCATAGGGTGTGGCTGCGGCGGCGGCTGGGGTGGTGGCAGCGGGCTGCTTGGCGGCGGATTTGGTTTTGATGTGCTCGGCGAGGCGGGCGCGGATCATTTCCTCGGTGACGGGCTTCGCGGGTGGAGCCGTGGGCTCGGGCGGTGGTGTGGTGTCGGCGGCAAACGTTGCGGCGCTGAGGCTGAGGGCAAGCAGACTGGTCTTTAAGGAGAGCGCGTTCATGGCAGTGGCGGGGAGGTTGGGAGCGGGTGGGCGGGCGTCGAGGCGATAGAAGGGTGGACGCGGGAAGGAGGGGAGTGGTTCCTGCCTGGCCAAAAATAATGACAGCGTCGTTAGGATCGGTTCGGAGGGAATGCGCAGCGGAGTAATGACAACCCCGTTATAAGTTCGCGGCTGATGGTTGGCTGGCGAGAGCGAGCAGGGCTTTGAGTTCGGCAATGTCCGTGAGGGAAGTCTTGGCGACGAAGCCGCGGGCGTGGGCGAAGTGGACGCCTGGGCTTCGCGCGATGCGCGTGAAATCGAGGCGCGGGTTGTCTTGGAAACGGGAGAGGCCGTAGCCCGTGCTTCGACGGTCGGGGACAACCGTGCCGACGACGGTGGCGGCGAGACCTTGGGCTTCGATGTAGCGATCGACGCCCATCGAGGGTTCGTCGGGCAGTGGATCCGTGCGGGGCAGGAAGAGGATTTTTGCGGGAGCGCCGCCGAGGGCGAGGTCCCAAATCTCGGCGTTTTTGGCGATGAAATCCAGACGGGCGCGGAGGGAGCGCACGTAGTCGAGGAGATCTTCGCCGATCATGCGCATTACGACCCAGAGTGCGTCGGTGGGCTCGAGACGGGTGGCGAGGGCGAAGCGGCGGAGCAGGGTGATATCGATTGGGGAGTTGAGCTTGGGAAGGGCGTTGCGATCTACGCCGAGGAACTTGGCGGTGGCGATCGGCCCACGGCAGTCGAACCATTCGGCGGGTTCGAGCCATTCACAGAACTGGCGGGAGTCTTCGTAGATTCCGAGGTGTTGGAGGACGAGCGACAGCGAGCAGGTGGGTGGATGATCCTTGGGCAGTTGGTGGTGATCGAAATTGTTCAGCGTGGGCTCGTGTCGGTGGCCGACATCGACGACGGCAACGGCTGAATCGGCGAGATCGGCGTCGGTTGGCTCGCGGCGCACAATAGGCGCGGGGTGGAGCGCGAGAAGAACGCTGCACGCGAGGAACTCGTCTTTGTGCGCACTACCGGGATGGGTGAGAATCGTGGTGAAGTTGGACATGAAATAGAAAAGAGGCGGAGACGGATTCGGCCTGAAGGCGAGACTACGGGCTCGGAGGGAGCGGATGGTTAGAGGCCCCAGCTCCAGCGTTCGCCCTGCCAGGTGTAGCCGGAGCCGCTGGTGGCGATGCGGCCGAGAGCGGGCCAGGGGAGATGGAAGCCGTAGGCGCGCTCGTGGGTGGTGGCGATTTGCACGAAGAGTTTTTTGCGCGTGTCGATGGCTTGCTCGGGGAGGTGATCGTAGGCGATGCCCCAAGCCGGATCGGTGAACATCAGGGAATGGTGATGAGCAACGTCCATGAAATGGAGCAGGGACTCGTTGCCCGACTTGATGCGAAAAACGGCGTGGCCGGCGGTGTGGCCCGGCGCGGCGATGACGGTGATAGCACCACCGAGGAGGGAGTCGCCGTCGCGGACGAACTGGAGGTTGGGCTGGAGGACGTCGAATTTCTCGCGCGCGTCTTTGATCATGCCGGGCAGCGGGCCCTTGGCGCGTTTCGAGTGGGAGAAGTCGGGCTCGGGCGAGCGCCAGAAATCGACTTCTTCGCGCAGGCAATGCACGGCGGCGTTGGGGAAAATCGCGCGATTGCCGGTAACGAAGCCGCCGATGTGATCGGAGTGCGCGTGACTGAGGAAGGCGTGGGTGACTTTTTCCGGAGCGATGCCGATGTCGGCGAGGGCTTGGCCGACCCAGCCGCTGTTGGGATTTTTTCCGGGGCCGAAGCCGCCGTCGAAGATCACGATTTCATTGCCGAGTTTCAGGACAAGGATGTTTACGTAGAGCGGGAGCGCATCGGTGCGTTCACCGCGGGTGATGAGATCTGTCTTCATCGCAGACCGGGCGGCTTCGGGCCACATCAGGTCGAGGCCTTCGCGGAGGAGCATGCTGCCGTCGCTGATCGAGTAGGCTTCGATGTCGCCGATGGCGAAGCGGTAGCTAAACGCGTTGCGCGAGAGAACGGGTTTCGCGGCGGTTTCGGAGGCTGCGAACGAGCGAGGAAGCGTCGCGGCGACGAGCGCGGCGGTGGTCGCGCCAAGGAAGTGTCGGCGGGTGGAGTAGGCGGGGGATGGGGTGGGCATGGGGGTGGGTAAGTCAAAAGAGGAGGCTTTGGGTAGGCGCGGTTGGCAACGCCGGAGGGCGGGCCGGCCGAAGCGCGGCTTGGAGTGGGCAGACCGCGGCGTCGAGAGAACGGCCCTCGCGGTAGTGGCGGAGGAGTTGTTGTGAACGCTGGGCGAGGAGGCGACGGACCTCGCGGCGGCGGCCTTTCACGAGGGGAATGCGCATCTGGTCGTAGCCGGTGGTCTGGTGGCGTAGCCAAGCGATGGTGGCGGCTTCGGCGCGTTCCTCGATGGGGATGCGCTCGGTGCGGGCAACGGTGCCGCTGCCGACGGGAGTAGCGTGTGCGGTGATGAGTGTGGCGAGGAGCGCGGCGTCGGCTTGGTAGTGCGGATGGAACGCGAGGAACGAGAGCACGGCGGCGCGGAAATCTTCGACGTAGTCCGCCTGCTCGACGGCACGTCGCTGGCGGCTGGCGGTGAGTTTGCGTTGGTAGGCGGGATCGGTGCGCTCGGTGGCGAGTTCCTGGCGTAGGGCGGCGATGCGATCAGCGGGTGCCCAGATGCCGCGGGAGAAACGTTTGCGGCCTTTGAGTTCGATCATCGTCCACGTGGGGCCGTCTTCCTTGATGCGTCGGCTGAGGGCGGCGTCGCCAGGTGCGAGCAGGCTCCAACCGTCGGGCACGCGCTCGATGACGGCGTGTTCGTTGAGCACATGGCCGGGCTTCTGGCAGGGGCGGACTTCGCGGGTCGCGGTGGGCACGTCGGAAGGGGATGAAGGCGAAGGCGGAAGCTCAAGCTGCAAGGGGCGGGAGTGTGATTCGTCGTATTTGGGAAAACCGCGCTGCGCGCTGGCGTAGGGCGGGAGGGTTCTGCTTAGTGGACCACATGACTCTCGCCGAACTGGGCTGGCACGATGCCCTCAACCTCGCTTTCGCCGCGCACGCTGCGGCTGGGTTGGAGCCGGCGCGCGTGGTCTGCGAGCTGCGGCGCAATTTTTACGCTGTCCACACGGCGGGCGGCGAAGTGCTGGGAGAATGCGGCGGCGGGTTCTTTCACGTCGCCAAGAAAGCAGATCAGTTTCCCGCGGTGGGCGATTGGGTGGGCGTGCGGCGGCGGGAGGGCGAGCAGCGGGCGGATATCCATGTCGTGCTGCCGCGGCGCACCAAGTTTTCCCGGCGCGCCTCGGGTTCGGAGGAGATCGAGCAGATCGTCGCGGCGAATATCGACACGGTGTTTTTGGTGAGTGGGCTCGACCAAAATTTTAATCCCAAGCGCATTCAGCGGTTTCTCGTCGCGGCCAAGGAGAGCGGGGCGGAGGCGGTGATTATCTTAAACAAGTCCGATGTCTGCACGGATGCGGAGACGGTGCGACGTGAGATCGAGGTGCTCGTGCCCGGCGTGCCCGTGCTGATCACCAGCACGGAGACGCGCAAGGGACTGAAGGCGCTCACGGCGACTTACGCGCTGCCGGGGCGGACGCTGGCGTTCATCGGTTCTTCGGGCGTGGGCAAATCCAGCCTGATCAATTCGCTCGTGCGCGACCCCGAGGCGATGCCCACGGCGGAGGTGCGCGAGAAAGACAGCAAGGGACGGCATACGACGACGCGCCGCGAGCTGGTGCAAACGCCGACCGGCGCGCTCGTGATCGACACACCGGGCATGCGTGAGCTGCAACTCTGGGGAATCGAGGACGGCGTCGAGGGTGCGTTTGCGGACATCGCGGCGCTCGCGGCGGGGTGCAAATTTGGAAATTGCGGGCACACGAACGAGCCGGGCTGTGCGGTGCGCGCGGCGCTCGCCAGTGGTGGGTTGTTACCGGAGCGATTTGCGAGCTATGCGAAATTGAAGGCGGAGAAAGTGGCGAGCGTGCCGGCGCGGCGGAAGCCGAGTGCGCTGGCGAGCAAGCCGGGGTGGAAAAACAAGGGCGAGGGCAAGACTCCGTTTCGGCATCGGCAACACGTCGAGGATTAGGCCGGAGGGAATGAGGTTGAGAAGAACCTCGTGTTGCGCGGCGAGGCGGAGTCATCGTCGGCGGTATGCCCCAAGACCCCAACGCTCATCTCGACCTCACCGTTCTCGATATTATTGACCATAGTCCCGTCGGCGCTGTGCCGGCCACGCCGACCTACATGGATACTCTGCGGCGGCTGATCGCGGCGCATAAGGTTTACGCGAGCGCGGATCACAAGGGCGGCTATGTCACCGCACGCGCGCTCGGGGCCTTGCCGGTGTTTCACGCGAATAACCTCGATGCGTTGCTCGCAGGCAAAATTAACGCGACCGAGCTGGAATCCAACGCGAGTATTTTCAGTCGCTATGTGCAATCGCTGCCCGAGGCGCTGCGGGCGCGAGCGGAAAGCCTGCGGACTTTGGTCGCGGGGAAGGCTGCGCACCATCGTGCGAAGCATGTCGGCGATCAAATCATCGTGGCGCACGATCCTATTCATACACTTTTTCTCGTGCCGGGGACGGGGCCACATCCAGGGGTGCCGGGGAATTATCTGCACGGTTCCGCGCTGCAGCTCCACGCGGACGAGAATAGCGCGTGGGCGGTGCATATTCACGACAGTGATGACGGCATGGCGGTGTGCGATTTGCCGACGGAGGCCGCGGCGTTTGAGAAATTACAAGAAGTGCTCGCGAGCGCGCCGTTTAACATGAACGAGCTGGCCGCGCTCGGTTTCAGTTTTAAGTGAGTGGAGGCCTGAATTTGGGATTCACGCGGAGCGCGGGCATGCTCAGCGTCGCGCCACTATGCTCGTCAGCACCGAACAGCTTGCGTCGCACCTCAACGATCCGGCTTGGGTGATCTTCGATTGCCGTCACGATCTCCTCGATCAAGGCAAAGGAGAGCGGCTCTACCGCGAGAGTCACATTCCCGATGCGCATTTCGCCTCGGTGGAGTCGGCGCTGGCGGGAACTAAAAATGGCAAAAATGGGCGTCATCCTTTGCCGACGCCGGAAACTTTCGGTGAGTTTCTCGCGAGTCGCGGTGTGGCACCGGGCACGACCATAGTGGCGTATGACGATGCCGGCGGACTTTACGCGGCGCGATTGTGGTGGATGGCGCGCTGGATCGGCCTGACGCAGGTAGCACTGCTCGATGGTGGCTGGCCGAAGTGGGTCGCCGAAGGGCGCGCGGCGACGGCGGAGATGCCGGTGCCGATGGCGGCCGCGCCATTACCCGTGCGGGTGGATGCGGCGAGCGTGTGGAGTGTGAACGACGTGTTGCTCACGTTGGAGAATCGCTCGTTTGGGTTGATCGATGCGCGGGCGGGTGAGCGTTATCGTGGCGAAATCGAGCCGATGGACCCGGTTGCGGGGCACATCCCAGGCGCGCTGAATCGTTTTTATAAAGCCAACCTTAAAGCCGATCTGACGTTTCGTCCCGCTGCTGAGCTCAAGCAAGAATTCATGGCGCTGATCGGTGAGCGCGCGCCCGAGCGGGTGGGGCACCAGTGCGGTTCTGGCATCACGGCCTGCGCGAATATCTTCGCGATGGAATACGCCGGGCTGCCGGGCTCGAAACTTTACGCGGGCTCTTGGAGCGAGTGGGTCGCCGATCCGTCACGTCCGGTGGCCAAAGGTGCGAACTGAACAGAGTCGAGCTGGTTAACCCTCAGCGCTAGCAGGCTGTCGGACTTAGGCTGATACTTGGCCTAGTAATTGCTATGTAATTAGATATGGCCCGATACGTGACTATTGACCGAGACACCCCGCTGCTGTTGCCGCCCGACCTGCGTGACTGGGTGCCGGCGGATC
>JANXLP010000405.1 GCA_025355125.1 Opitutaceae bacterium
GCGGACCTCGCCACCGGTGCCGATTCGGTTGCCTACCAGTTCCAATTTTCCACGGCCTACAAGACCCGCGAGACCATTCTCCAGAGCTATGTGGGCGTCGTCGCCGCCAATGGCGATGCGAACCAGAACCTCACGCAGACCTACACGGTCACCAAGGTAGTGGGCGGCACGAGCACCGTGCTCGGCACCGGCACCGTGCCTCCTAACAACCAAGGCATCGCCACCCCGAAATACAACAAGGGCAACGACGGCAACGCTACCGCCAAAGACGGCGTGAGCGATGCGGCCCAACTCGACGACTACACCACCGGCGCGATCACGGCCCTCAGCGGCGGCTACCGTTCTTTCGCCGGCCAGCGTGAAGACGGTTTCTACGGCGACATCAACGCGATCTTCGACTTGCTGTCGCTCAAGAGCGGCGCCGGCAATTCTTTCGACAGTCAGGGCGGCTACAACGTCCACATGATCGTGCTCGAAATCCCGGTGAGCGACATCGGCGGCGACCAGCAGAATGTCGGTGTCTACGCCACCACGAGCCGTCGCGCCACCTCCGTGCTGACGGACGGTGCCGCTTCCCTCAATCCGGCGCCCACCGGCGCCTGGGTGCAGGTTGCCCGCCAGGGTAATCCGCTTTTCAACGAGGCCCTCGTCGCTCTCAAGGACAAGGATCTCTACAACCGCACCAAGCCAACGAGCGACGCCGCGCTGTTTGCGAAATATGCCAACACGCCCGAGCTCGCCGCCCTGATCAACGCCATCATCTTCAAGTCGAATGTGGCGGTCACGACGAACCGTGCCGATCTCGCGAGCATTTTCATTCCCGATGTGATCAAGGTCGATCTCTCGACCGTCGCGGCCCGTCGCGCGGGCGGCGGCGCCAGCTTCGGAGCAAATCCTGATGACGCGGGTTTCTCCCGGCTCGGTGTCTTCGGCGGCGACATTCTTGAAAGCCCGCTGGCCGGTCATCCGCTCCGCCTGCCCGGCAGCGCGCTCGGTGCCGATGCGAGCAAGTCGTATGTCCCCGGCGGCTGGCCCAACGGTCGTCGCTTCGGTGACGACGTGATCGACATCGCGATCACCGCGGTGATCAGCGATCTGCGCACGCTTCCGTTGCTGATCCGCTCGGCGGACGGCATCGACAACGTCAGCGCCAACGATGCGGTTTACAGCAAGGTATTCCCCTACGCCGGCACGCCGTTCAACGGCCGCAATTACGTGCATAATCCGAAGCCCGGCGTTTCGCCGCTCGTGAACTTCGCCACCCGCGGCATGGTCAGCAGCGGTGACGCCATCCTCATCGGCGGGTTCGTCGTCCGGGGCAACGCTCCGGTGCAGGTGCTCGTGCGCGCCACCGGTCCCTCGCTCACGGCGTATGGCGTGGCGGGTGCGGTGAGTGACACGACGCTTGAGGTTTACTCCGGCCAGACGCTCATCGCGTCGAATGATGACTGGAAGGCGACGCAGCAGACGGCGATCACGGCCACGGGCCTCGCTCCGACCAATGACCGGGAGTCGGCAGCACTGATCACCGTCCAACCCGGCGCTTACACGATGTTTGTGCGGGGGAAGGCCGGCGCGACGGGTATCGGACTCGTCGAGACGTTTCTGGTGAATCCCTGATCGGGATTTTTGAAGCAGACGCCTTAAGCGTTGGAACGAGCCCGTAAAATGCGGGCTCGTTTTTTTGTGAGCTTAAATCCCGGTGTTCTGAGGTTCGCGTTTTTAAATCGAAACGAGAGGACTGGGCTGGTTTTCTGATCTGAATGCGTCTGCCCGCCGAACTTCAACGTCCCTGGGACCGAGTGATCACGCAGCGTGGCCGTTGGGTCGATCCGCTCGCACGCGTGGTGAATGCGGTGGCGGTGATTGTGAGCTTCGGTTGGTTCGTCGCGCTGTTTCAGGCCCACATCAAGATGATGACGCAACCGGGGCCGCAGGAGGTGAACGAGCCGGCGATCTGGCACGTCACGTGGTTGCTGGATCAGGGGCGCAATCCCTACTCGGCGCTCGAGCTACCCGGCTCGGCGATGTGTTTCACGCCGTTTTATAATTACGTCGTGCTGGCGCTCAAACCCGTGCTCGGGATCGACTACACGGCGCACCGGATGGTGAATCTGGTTTTTCTGGTCGCGGCGTTGGCGGTGATGATGCGGGCGGTGCTGAAAGCGGGGGCGGGACTCGGAATCGCGATGCTCATGGCGGTGTTTTACTATTGGATGAGCATGAACAATATTGAGCTCACCGCGCGGCCGGACACGTTGGGCCTGTTTCTTTTCCTCTTAGCGCTGCTGGTGCCTTGGGAACATCACTACTCGCGCCGGGCGACGTTGATGGGCCTGGGGTGCGCGGTGCTGGCGTTTCACTGTAAGTTTTATTTCGCGGTGGCGGGGTGCGCGACGTTGCTGGCGGTGTTTTTCCTGCGCTCGAAACTGGCGGGGGTTCGGCTGGGTTTCGTTCATTTTGGTCTGATTGGCGTTTCGTTTCTCGGACTGTGCATCGCGTTTCCCTACCTCTATATTCTGACGGTGGTGGTGCAGCGCGGCGCGGCGGCGTTGAACTCGAGCGACACCATTTCGGACATGCACACGGGGATGCTCATCACGCGAGGCTGGCCGTTTGTGCTGCCGCTTCTTTTCGGGCTGGGCGGCTGGTTGTGGACACGGGCGGCGCTCCGACGCGCGGCCCTTGGCGGCGATGCCGGTCGCAGGCTTGATCCCGAGGAGCAGCGAATCCTCATGCTCGGGGTGGTGTTGGCGATTTTCTTTGCGCTCGTTTATTTCTACATGGGGCGCAACGCCGGGGCATATTTTACTTACCACCTGCACCTGCTGTTCCCGCTGATGTTCGTGCTCGGAGCGCATGCGCTGAAGCAGGCCTGGGCGCGGGCCGCCTTTGGGGTGCTGCTGATCATATTTGTATGCGTGAAAATGTCGGTGTGGCCGGTGCCTGATTCCGTGGGGCCCTATCGGAGGATGGAGCAGTTGATCAACACGTGTCCCGGTGAGGTGCTCGGCATCGCGTCACACACGGACATCTTTGAACGGGCCAACCGGAAGGTGCTGCACAACGGCAACACGATGTTCATCGGCTCCGCGTTTGCGGACAATGGCATCGGGCGTGATCCCATGATTGCGCTGCTCGCCAAGAAACTCGACGAAATTGAAGCCGAGGTGCGTCGCAAGGTGGCGGCGCGGGAGTATGCGCTCGTGTTCACGGAGTTCGATGAACCCTATTTCTGCGACAAGGAGACCCTCCAGAAGCACTACGAGATGACGGAGCAGATCGACTACTACACTTACTTTGGGCACAGTCCGGTGCGCGTGTGGAAGCCGAAGCCGCAGACTAGGACAGCGGGGAAAACGAGCGAGTGATGAGCGGCGGGGGACTGAGCGGGCGGGAGACTCGACAGCGGCGCGCTGAACTCGTCCGTGGGGCCGGTGCGGTGATTGAGTGAAAGGGCGGGTCGGAGACCGCGCCCTACTTTCAGATCAGGCCGAGCTTCATCTTACCTTCTTCGGAGATCATGGACTGGTTCCAGGAGGGCTCCCAAGTGATGCGGACATCGGCGGCGGTGACGCCGGGGACCATGAGGATTTTAGTCTTCGCGTCTTCGGCGATGGCGGGGCCCATGCCGCAGCCGGGGGCGGTGAGGGTCATGGCGACGTTGACCTGATAGGTGGGCGGTGTGGTCTCGGTCTTTTGCTCGACGTCCATCGAGTAAACGAGGCCGAGGTCCACGATGTTGACGGGGATTTCCGGGTCATAGACGCGCTTGAGTTGCTCCCAGATAGCGGCGGGGTCGGGAGCGCCGTCGGTGAGAGTGGCGGCCTGCACGGAGTGGTCGGTGGCGGTTTCACCGATGGCATCGGCGTCTTTGCCGTCGAGGCGGAAGAGGCCGAAATCGGTCTGCACCGTGTAGCTGCCGCCGAGCGTCTGGTGGATGAAGAGCTTGGTGCCGGCGGCGAGCGTGTGTTTGTCGCCGGAGGGAATCTGGGTGGCGGTGACTTCGCGGGAGAGGATACGGTCGGTGTTGGACATGGGAGGAATAGGCTTGAGCGTGATTGGAAAGGAAAAGCCGATTTGCGCGGGGCACAAGCGCAGGGCTATGAAGTCGCAGGCGAGAGTCGGATGATCCCGGCCTTCTGCGGATCGTATTGGTAGCTCCCGATCGTTCCTTCCACGAGTCGGCGAATTGCTTCTTCAATCACCGGCAATGGCACCAGGAACCACTCCTTGGGCTCGACCTGTGAGCCGAAGCGATCTTTCAACACCAGATCCAAACGCGCCTTGCCAAAAAATTTGTGAAGCAACGCTTCGAGTTTTTTCCGGTTGATATTCGCGAGCTTGAACATGCCCACGATTTCCACTTCGGCCAGCAGGTAGGTCGGGTCTTTTTTGGCGTTGGCGATGCGGCTCTTCACATCGCCGCCCGTTACGCCGATCTTGTGAATTACGGCGCGGTTTTGTGCGACGAAGGGGTGGTCCGATTTACTCCGGAGCACGTAAATATAACCGGTGGGAAGATCATCGGACTCTTCCTCCATCGAAAACAGCGGACCCAAATCCGGCTCGGTGATGCGGCGACTGGCCTTGTCTTTGTTTAACGCGCGTTGGAGCGAGCGGAGGAGCAGGTCGCTTTCGGTGCCGTTATCAAAGACCACACGCAGACGGCGGTCGGGGCGGCCGTAGTCGCTGACGAAGGGCTCGCCCATCTCCGCAATCACCACCTTCTGGCCGTCGAGGATGAACAGGTCGCCTTGCTTGGCATCGGCGTTGTCCTTGTAGGGCAGGGTTTGGCGTTCGCCGGACGCCAGTTCGCGCTGCACTTTTTCGAAGATCGGTTTGATCTCGGCGAAGTCTTTGCAGGGGTTCCGCTGGGCGATTTCTTCCGCCGCCTTGATTTCCTCACGCGGGCGCACATGCACCAATTGGGTGACATCGTCGGCGGGTGCGGCGGGCACACCGAGCGCCGCGAGCAGGGCTTCATCGGCGGGAGCTTCTTCCACGCATCCGCCGGTCTGCCCCTCGGTATCGGGACCCAACAACCCGCGAGCATCCAGCCCCGTCAACACCCCGCGACACTCTGCCGATGCGCTGATGCAATCCAGCCGCACGGCATAGAGCCGTTCGAAAATATCTCGGTTCTCGCCGTGTTGCGGCGGGCGACCGTGCTCTTCAACGAAACGTTCGATCTCCTCAAAGCCCGCGATGATGCGTTGCTCCTTGGCGGTGCGGCCGCCGGTGGAAACCGCTTCGGCCTCCACGCCGAGCTCGCCGAGCAACTCGATGTCGTCGTCGTTGGTCGCGTCAGCCATGGGTGCCGCCCTCCTTCACTTTGCGTTGCAGGAACGCGATGCCCTCGGCCATGCGTTTTTCCCACGGGTCCATCGCCGTGAGTGACGGCAGCCGTCCTTTTTCCTGCTTAAAACGCAGCGCTCGTTTGGCGAGGTCGCGGGCCTCTTCGAGTGTGAGATTCACCCGCCGCGCCGCGATGACTTCGGCCACCTGTTTCAGGCGGGATTCCGTCATGGATTTGGCCAGGATTTCGTAGGCTTCGCCGAAGGGGTTGATCCG
This sequence comes from Opitutaceae bacterium, assembly GCA_025355125.1. Classification (GTDB taxonomy): domain Bacteria; phylum Verrucomicrobiota; class Verrucomicrobiia; order Opitutales; family Opitutaceae; genus Tous-C4FEB. The sequence continues at coordinate 5,575 of JANXLP010000405.1, forward strand.
GTCGATCAAGTCGATGTCGAGCTCGGTCACGGACAACGCATACTTGCGCACGCCGTCGATCAGCGACGTGTTGGGCGTCGCGGGTGTGGCACCGCCGTCGATGGCACCGGTGAGCAGTTCTTTTTTGGCCGCCTGCACGAGATTGAGCGCGGCGATGGCGTGCTGGCGCACGGACTCCTGGTCTTCCTCGGCCAGGCCGGGAAATTTCTCCTTCACGATCTTGCCCATGCGGACCTGCGTCAGTTCTTCGGCCAGTGTTTCCCCTCCGGCGTGCTGACCGTCGAACATGCCGCGCTCAACCGTCGTCTTGTCCTGCACAAACGCCGTGATCAACTCGTTCAAATCCTCGCGGCAGATCCGCTCCGCCTCCGGGCTCTTGGGCTCCGCGAGGCCCTTGATCTCCAGCTGCACGCGGCCGGTCTCGTGGTTCACGCCGACGTTGCACTTGGTCGGGTCGTAGCCGCCCGCGCCGTAATCGTAGCCAGTGGTCGCGTCTTGGGGCGGAACTCGAAGCGCGGGGCCAGCACTTGCTCCATGAGCAGGCTGGCGGCGATGGCCTTGAGTGTGTCGTTCACGGCCTCCGTGACCAAGCCCAAGGTGGCGGCCGGCTCGGCGATGAGGTTGGTAAATCGCGCGCGGGTTTTGCCCGGCGCATCGCGGGTGGCGCGGCCGATGATCTGCACGATTTCCGTGAGGCTGGAGCGATAGCCGACCGTCAACGCGTGTTCACACCAGATCCAGTCAAAGCCTTCCTTGGCCATGCCGAGCGCGATTATGATGTCCACATGGTCGCGGTTGTGTTTCTGCGCCGGGTCTTTCAACGCGGCGGAGACTTTGTCGCGTTTCGCCGGATCGTCGTCCACCAGATCGGCGATTTTCAGGATCGTGCCGTCGGCGAGCTTGACGAGTTGGAAGCCGGTTTGCGGATCGGTGCCCTGCCAGTCGCCCAGTGCATGATAGATGTGTTCGGTCTCTTTAATTTTATCCCCGAGGCTTTCACGGGAATTCACGTTGGGGATGTGGACGATGGTCTTCGCCTTCGGGTTGAGGACCTGAATGATTTTGTCGGTGTAGGCCGCCTCGTAAAAGACGTAGCCGATATCGAGCTGCTTGAGGTAGCGGTAGCCGTTGAGTTGTTCGTAGTAGGTGTAGGTGACGGTATGAAACTTCGCTTCGTCGTCGGGGTGCATCACCGCTTCCGCGTCACCGCGGAAATAGGAACCGGTCATCGCCACGAGGTGCGCCTTGTCGCGGGCCATGAATTGGCGGACGTGGTCGCCCAGCTTGTTGTCGGGGCTGGCGGAGACGTGATGAAACTCGTCCACCGCGATCAGGCGATCGTCGAACGCCTCGACGCCGAACCTATCCACCGCGAAGCGGAAGGTGGCGTGGGTGCAGACGAGCGTCTTGTCGCCGCTGTCCAAAAACTTCTTCAACGCTTCCACTTTGCCGCCGTCCTCGGTGCCGGGCGAGTCGCACAGATTCCAGCGCGGCTCCACTTTCCAATCCGCCCAAAAGCCCGAGGCGGACAACGGCTCGTCGTGGAAACTCGCGCCAATGGATTTTTCCGGCACGACGATGATCGCCTGCTTGAGCTTTTGGTTTTGCAGCTTGTCGAGGGCGATGAACATCAGCGCGCGGCTCTTGCCGGAGGCGGGCGGCGATTTGATGAGCAGATATTGCTCGCCGCGCTTCTGGTAGGCGCGCTCCTGCATGGCGCGCATCCCGTGCGTGTTCGCGCGCATGGAGCTGCCGTCGCGGGCGTAGGTGACGGAGACGGACGGGATGGAAACGGGCGCGCTCATGGGTGGGGTTCAGTGGGCTTATTTTGGAGGTCTTTTTCGAGTTGCTCGATGGCCTTCAGATCTTCGGCGTCGGCGGCGAGGGCTTCGCCGGTGCGGCGGTTTTGATCGAAGGCTTCGTGGCGGGCGGTGGCGATGCGCTTCATGTCTTCGTGGCTGATGGAGCCCGCGTCGCTCAGGATCGGCTGGTCGTTCGATTCTAGCATGCGATCCAAATTGGTCCGCCAGTAATCGAGGGTCAGATCCTTCTTTTGCTTCACCCGCAGTTCCGCCTGTTCGAGAAAGATGACCACCAGCCGGTTGAGGGTATCCAGCTCGTCGGCGGTGAGGTAGTTCTTGGCCACGATCACATCCTGCCTGCGCACCCGTGAGCCGCTCCAGGCCGACAAGGCCATGTTGGGCTGGGCCGAATCGGCGCGTTTCACGACCAACTCGGCGGCCGTGTGGCCGGTGGTGGCGTAGAGGAGTTTGTTCTGCGCTTGGGCGAAAAATAGCGCCGTGTCTTGCTCGCGGATTTTATAGTCGGAACTCAGGGCAAACAGGTCGCGCACCTTCTGGTAGAATCGCTTCTCCGAGGATCGAATCTCGCGAATACGCGCGAGCAGTTCGTCGAAATAGTCCCAGCCGCCGGGGTTTTTGAGGCGTTCGTCGTCCATGACGAAGCCCTTAACGATATATTCCTTGAGGTGGGCAGTCGCCCACTGGCGGAACTGGGTGCCGCGAGGCGAGCGCACGCGGTAGCCGATGGCCAGGATCAGGTCCAAATTGTAGAGGGTGAGCGTGCGTTTCACCTCACGCTTGCCCTCGGTTTGAACTGTTAAGGATTCCTTAACAGTTGCCGCGGGGGTGAGTTCACCTTCCCGCAAGATGTTCTTCGTGTGGAGGGAGATATTGTGTTTCGTCGTCTGGAACAGCTCGGCGATTTCGAGCTGGGAGAGCCAGATCGTGGTCCCATCCGTGCGGAGTTCCAGGCGGGTCTTGCCGTCTTCGGAGGTGTAGAGGAGGAGGTCGCTCATGCGTCGGCGGTTTTTTTGCGGCGGGTCGCAGGTTTCGCGGACGCGGTGCCCTTGGCGGTCATTTCGGTGTAGAGGGCGAAGAGTTTTTCGAGGCGCTCGGTGTCGTTTTTGAAGCGGCGGTTGAAGTTCTCCAACTTGGCCGATTTATCCAGTAGGTCGCGTCACGACAGCTTTGAAGAGGTTTCCCGCGCGGTCCTCGATCAGTTCAATGTGCGGGTAAGCGCGTAGGGCGCGCAGTATCCCGCTGCCAAGACCGCGATACGGCAGAAGCTTGGCGGCGAAGGAGGCGAGAATTGGATTTCTGATATTTGAGTTCCCCGCCTTGATATTTTCGATGGTAAGGTTGTTGGGCAGGTGCCCGGGGCTGACGATTTCCACGCGGTCCGCAAACACGAGGAGGCGCACTGGGGCGCTGATAAAATAGTCGCGATGGATGAGCGCGTTGGCGACCAACTCTTCCCAGACGATGCGAGGAACTTCGGGAGTGCCGAGGGAGTTTACCGACTGGGCACCTTGGATGGCGTGGGTATTGGCCGCGATAAACCCGAGGGCCTGCTGATAGACGTCGGCTAATTTGCCCACGATGTCCCGGCTATCGAGGTAGCGGTCGTCTTTAATGGAAGTGCCGGGAAAGGCGACCGCCTTGACGATGCAGGTGGGCAAACGGAACTGCGGCGTGCGCGTGAAGAGGAGCGCACCGGCGAGATTGAGCGAGTTACCGTTGAGCAAGTTCAGGTTGTGCAGGAGCTGAGGCAGGGGACGATCATGTTGGGCGAGCGTTTCACCAAATTGATTCTGAAAAAAGGTCTCGAAATAGGGCAGGTCGATGTCGCCGAGGCCGAGTCCAGTCACCGGCGTTTCGTCCGCATGAACGAGACTGCTTTGCTGGAACATGCGTTGAAGCTCTTCACGAGATGAAGCGGGCTGCTTGTTAGCGCCGCATTTCACCATGATTACACCTTTGCTATCCATGTAGGGCTTGCTGAGACCATCGGTGATGGTGACCACAAGCACTATGCCATTCGCATGGGTGACGTTCTCGGTTACTGGATTCACTGCCGGCCGGACGTTTTGAGCGGCGGTGTTGGCGATGAGATTGTTGAGGCGGGCGATATCCTCGGCTGTCAGTCCGCGCACCGAGCCGTCGTCGTTGACGCCAACGAAAATACGCCCGCCACCACTGTTACTTAAGGCAACAATCTCTTCTGCCAAGGATGCGGCATTGGTTATGTTGGACTTGAACTGGTGCCGGCTGTCCTCGCCGCGACTAATTATTTCGATGAGGTCTGCGGTTTCCATAGATTGTAAACGTCTTTGCGCCGACGGAAGGCCTCTTCGCCGCCTTCCATGATGTTGATGATGGCCTCCTGGATTGGTCGGGAATCAATGCCTCCGCTTTGCACGGAGACGACGTCGTCCTGATAACGGC
>JANXLP010000426.1 GCA_025355125.1 Opitutaceae bacterium
AGGTCGAAGCCACCCAGCGCGAGGCCCGCGCCTACTTCGAGAAATCCTTTCACTCCAGCTCCGCCCACATGTCCATCGCGCGCATCGCCGATGGCGCGATCCTCGAAATCAACCCCTCCTTCCTCCGCGGCTCGGGCTACACGCGCGAGGAGGTCATCGGCAAGACCACCGTCGATCTCCGCGTCTGGCTCCACCCTGCCGAGCGCGACGAGTTCATCCATCGCATCCGCACCACCGGCATCATCCGCGACTTCGCCACGGAATTCCGCAGCAAGACCGGCGCGATCCGCACGCTCATCCTCAACGCCGATCTCATCGAGCTCAACGGCGCCACCTGCATCCTCACCGTCGGCATCGACATCACCGAACGCCGCCGCGACCAGGTCCAGGCCGCCACCTACGCCATCTCCCAACTCGCCCTCGGCGACGCCGATCTGCCCACCCTCTTCGCCGGCGTCCACCGCATCATCGCGACGCTCATGCCCGCGCAAAACCTCTACGTCGCCCTCGTGAGCGACGACGGCACGCTCCACACGTTTCCCTACTTCGTGGACGCCCACGTCCCCCCACCCGAGCCCCGCGCTCCGCAAAACGGTTTTACCGAATACGTCCTCGCCTCCGGCCACCCCGTCCTCACCACCGCGCCCGAACTCGCCGCCGTCCTCCGCGCCCGCGGCCCCTATCAACCGCTCGACCGCCCCGCCGCCCAACGCCTCGGCGCCCCCCTCCTCATCGCCGGCCGCGCCATCGGCGTCATCGCGCTGCAAGACTACGACAACTCCGCCGCCTACGGCCCCGACGACGCCCAACTCCTCGGCTTCGTCGCCGAGCAGACCGCCGCCACCATCCAACGCCACCGCGCCGAAGCCGCCCGCGCCCGCGCCGAAGCCAATTACCGCAGTATTTTCGAAAACGCACTCGAAGGCCTCTACCTCTCGTCCGTCGATGGCCGCTTCCTCCGCGTAAATCCCGCCCTCGCCCGCATGTGCGGCTACGCCAGCCCCGCCGCCATGATGTCCGCGATGAACGACATCGGCCGCCAGCTCTACGCCCACCCCGGCCGCCGCGCCGAGTTCTTCGAATCCATCAGCGCCACCGACACCGTCACTGATTTCGATTCCGAGATCGTCCGCGCCGACGGCACCACCTTCTGGATTTCCGAATCCGTCCGCGTCGTCCGCACCGCCGGCGACGACATCGACCACTTCGAAGGCGTCGCCATCGACATCACCCAACGCCGCGAAGCCGCCCGCGTTCTCCAAGCCGCGAAAGACGCCGCCGACACCGCCAGCCGTTCCAAGAGCCGCTTCCTCGCCAGCGTCAGCCACGAGCTCCGCACGCCCCTCAACGGCATCCTCGGCTACACCCAGATTCTCCGCCGCGACCTCGCCCTCGGCGAAAAACAGCGCGACGGCGTCCGCGTCATCCACGAATCCGCCGACCGCCTCCTCGCGCTCATCAACGACATCCTCGACCTCTCCAAAGTCGAGGCCGGCCGCCTCGAGCTGCACCCGACCGATTTCGATCTCTCTTCATTCGCCGCCGGTGCCGAGCGCATCTTCACTCCGCGCGCCCGCAAGAAAAACCTCCTCCTCGAAACCGCGCTCGCGCCCGAGCTCCCACGCTTCGTGCATGGCGACGAACAACGCCTCCGCCAAGTCGTCTTCAACGTCCTCGCCAACGCCGTGAAATTCACGACCAACGGCGGCGTGGTCTTTTCCATTCAGCGCGTCGAAGGCCCGGGCCTTCGCAGTGGCATGGGCGTCCCGCCCATGTCCGATGATCGCGGCGCCACGGGCGTCCCGCCCGTGTTTCCTCTCCTCCGTTTCTCCGTGAGCGACACCGGCCCCGGCATCGCCGATGCCGACCTCGAACGCATCTTCGAGCCGTTCACCCAAGTCGGTGATTCCGCCCGCAGCGCCACCGGCACCGGTCTCGGCCTCGCCATCAGCCGCAGCCTCGTCGAACACCTCGGCGGCTCCCTCCACGTCGAAAGCCGCCTCGGCTGGGGCAGCCGCTTCTGGTTCGACCTCGCCCTCCCCACCGCTCGCGCCGACGCCCTCCCCGACTCCGGTCACACCTCCCGCCGCGTCCTCAGCTACGAAGGCCCGCGCCGCCGCATCCTCGTCGTGGACGACAACGCCACCAACCGCGCCGTCATGGTCAACCTCCTCGCCCCGCTCGGCTTCGCGCTCACCGAGGCCGTCGATGGCGCCGCCGCCGTCACGCAGGCCGCCGCGTTTCAACCCGATCTCATCCTCATGGACCTCCGTCTCCCCGGCGGCATGGATGGACTCGAGGCCACGCGCCGCATCCGCGCCACGCCCCTCGGCGCCGCGCTGCGCATCATCGCCGTCTCCGCCAGCGCCTACGACCTGGACCGCAACAAATGCTTCACCGCCGGTTGCGACGCCTTCCTCGCCAAACCGTTTCGCGAAGAAGAACTCTGGTCCGTCGTCAAGCGCGCCCTCGGCCTCGCTTGGAATTACTCCGACCCCGAGGAGACGCGCAGTCCCTTCCCCCACGTCATCCACGCCCCCCCCGCCGCCGAAGCCGCCGCCTTCTACGAACTCGCCGCCAAAGGCGACGTCGTCGGCATCCGCGCCCGCGCGCAAGCCCTCGTCGCGAGCGACCCGCAACTCGCCCCCTTCGCCCAGGTCGTCCTCGACCTCGCCGCGCGTTTCAAAATGAAAACCATCCGCCAGTTCGTCGCCCGCTATCTGCCCGAAAAGTAGGGCGGGTCTCCGACCCGCCCTTCCGGTAGCCGCGAGCGCCAGCGAGTGCTCCGCCTCCGCCTCCGTCCTCCGCCTCTTCCTCCGTCTCCGCCTTCCGATCTCTCAACTTTCACCCTTCAACTTTCAACCCGTCCGCCTCTCCCCGAATGTCCGAAACCATCCTCATCGTCGATGACACCCCCGCCAACCTCGGCGTCCTCGTCGAAACGCTCGGCGCCGCCGGCTATCAACTCATGGTCGCCGAGGACGGTGAGGAAGCCCTCGCGCAGACCGCGCAAACCCAGCCCGATCTGATCCTCCTCGATGTGATGATGCCCGGCCTCGACGGCTTCGAAACCTGCCGCCGCCTGAAAGCCCGCCCCGAGACGCGCGACGTGCCCGTCCTCTTCATGACCGCGCTCAGCGAGACCGTGGACAAAGTGAAAGCCTTCGCCGCCGGCGGTATTGATTACATCACCAAACCCATCGAACACGAAGAAGCCCTCGCCCTCATCCGCACTCACCTCGCCCTCCGTCGCCTCCAACGCGAACTCCAGGAACAGCTCGCGCTCAAAGAACGCTTCATGCGCATCGCCGGCCACGATCTCCGCAATCCCATCTGCCTGATCCTGATGTCCGGCGAACTCGCCCGCCGCCAACCCGCCGTCCCCGACGGCGTCGAAAAATATCTCGCCAACATCGACGAAGGCGCCGCCCAGATGCGTCGCATCATCGACACGTTTCTGGATCTCCGCGCGCCCCAGCCCGCCGGCACCACCTCCGGCCGCATCGACCTAGGCCTCCTCGCCGCCGCCGTCGTCCGCCAGCACGAACACGCCGCCGAGCGCAAAAAAATCACCGTCGAAACCGCCTTTGGCGAAAATCTCCCGCTCGCCCGTTGCGACGCTGCGCACGCCTACCAGGCGTTCACGAATTTCATCAGCAACGCCCTCAAGTTCACCCCGCCCGGCGGCGCCGTCACCGTGCGCACCTCCCTGATCGGCCCGCGCCTCCGCGCCGAGATCCAAGACGCCGGCCCCGGCATCCCCGTCGCCGAGCGCGTGCAACTTTTCCGCGAACACGCCCGCCTCAGCCCGCGCCCCACCGGCGGCGAAGAAAGTAACGGCCTCGGCCTCGCCATCGTGAAACACCTCGTCGAATCCCAAAGCGGCACCACCGGCGCCGAATTCCCCAAAACCGGCGGCAGCCTCTTCTGGTTCGAACTGTCCGTCGCGACCTGAGGCCAATTGAAGGTAGGGCCGCGACCTCCGGGCGCGCCTCTCCCCGCCTGCCGATAACTGCGGCCAGACCACGAGAGATTTCCTGGTAGCGTCGGGCCCTCCGGGGCCGATGGCGTCGAGTAGCCTTAACCTCGGCTTCCCGAGCTTCGTCGCCATGCACCGCATCCGACGATTCATTTGACCGCCGCGCGGCGCGCACATTAAATTCAAGCCATGGAAATCGTTTTGAGCGTCACACCGTGTGCCGAGACCGGTGGTTTCGTGGCCCGCTGGGATGACCCGGCCGGCGGCGGCATTACCACGCAGGGCGAGACCCTCGCGGAACTTCAGACCATGATCAACGACGCCGTGCTCGGCTACTTCGAGCACGGGACCGCTCCGGCCCGCGTTCGCCTCCATTTTACCCAAGACCCGGTCCTTGCGGTGGCGTGAAACTGCCCCGCGATGTTTCGGGCCACGAAGCCGTGCGCGCCCTGCGCCGACTCGGCTTTGTCTAACGACGTCAGACCGGTTCGCACGTTATTCTGCGCCGGGAGAACCGCACCGTCGTCGTCCCGATGCACCGACCGATCAAACCCGGCACCCTCGCCGGCCTAATCGCGCAATCTGGCGTCAGCCTCGAAGCCTTTTGCGCCGAGTTGTAGGCGTCTTTCCCGTCTCCCAGCGCACCCAGCTCGTCCACGAACACGCCCATCTCACCCCACGCCCCACCGGCGGCGAAGAAAGCAACGGCCTCGGCCTCGCCATCGTAAAACACTTGGTCGAGTCCCAAGGCGGCACCACCGGCGCCGAATTCCCAAAAACCGGCGGCAGCCTCTTCTGGTTCGAACTCCCCCGTCGCCCCCTGAGCGCCGGATAACGATAACGGAATAGTATTGGGCCCCGAAGCCCTGCTCGGGCGCACCACGCTGCGGTCTCTAACCAGCTACTCCCAATCGTGCAGTAGCGGCTGGGCGATGATCGCCTCGGCCTCACCGGCGAGAACTTTGTAAGCGGCGTGGGTGAGATCGGCGCAATCGCCCTTCGCATATGTTTCCAGAAACACGATGTGGATCGCCTGATCCATCTCGTGAGCACGGTAAATGAGCCGGTAGTCGTCACGCTTGCCGATATTGTAGCCCGGCACCCTCAGCCGCATTTTGCGCAACCCGTGAAAGCCCGGGATGGCATCGCCATAAAACGGATGCAGCCGCAGCGCCTGACACACCACCGCGCACGCATCAAAGACCCGGTGCTTCGCCTTTTTTCCCGAGTGCCTGATCCGCTTGGAGCAATGAAAGCGGACATCCATATCTCACAATCCGTCGGGGTCTTCCTTGGCGCCGTAAGCGATCAACTCGGGTGTCAGTTTGCCCATCATATCGGCGTAGTGCCACGACGGCTCCCGGTGGCTCAGCTCCGACAGCGCCACCGCGCTCTTGCGCCCCAACTCGCCGCAGACCTCGTCGATCAGCGAACGTTCGTCATCGGAGAAGACCATCAAGTCGGCCACCCGCGCCGACTTCACTTCATTGAGCGTCTTGCCGCCGATGTCCCGAGGGGAAGTCGTCACCTCGCCCGATCTCACCAGCAGGCGGAGATGCTTCTCGCCCCGGCTCGGCACCGGCCCGTGTTCGTATTTGATAAATTCAGAGCCGGTGACGGGCTCGCCGAGATCGCGCACGGCTTTGGCATCGATGAAAAAAATCAGCTTCCAAAGTTTCGTGAGTCCAAGGTTGTTCACCCTCGGGTGCTGCCCGAGGTAAACCATGAGCTCCGAAAGTTTTCGCCCGTGAACCACGGCGGGAACTTCGCGTTGTTCCGCTGGGAGCGCAGGCCCGGGTCGGTTCACTCGCGCAGATCACGCTGTCAAATCAACTCATGCACCGTCGGGGGCGAAGAGCTCCGGTTGATCCGATTTGGGTGCCGAGCGTTTGGCTTTGGCCGGAACTTCCAACGCTCCCGCAGCGCGCAGCTCGTCTTCGGTGAGCGTCGGTCCCGCACACAGTGTATCCAGCACCACGGCCTACGCCGGCTCGAGCTCGACGAGTGAGCCGAGCACGTTGCGCAGCTTCAGCAGCTCAGTCGTTTACTCGGCCAGCCAATCGCCGGGTTGGATATTGCTCAGTGGCGCAGGCGGGCGGCCGTCGCCGATGATCAGCCGCGCATTAACTCGAGACGCCTGCTGCTGCAGCCTGCAATCTTGAGAACAACCTTGAGCTTTCACCGCGCATCCGCTTGATGACTGTAAGTAGCAATGAAGTTATCTGCGCTTTCCTCGCCGTCTCTCCGCAAAGCCAACGGTGCCCACTACACACCTGGTGCGCTGGCGGAGTTTGTCGCGCGACAAGTTTTCCGGCAGATCGCGGCCGACACCCCGCGCGTGCTCGATCCGGCCTGCGGTGACGGCGCCTTACTCGCTGCGTTCCAAAATCAGTGCCCTGGCTCTCAGTTACATGGCTACGATCTAGATGGTGCCGCGCTGGTGCAGGTGGCCGCGAATTTAACGGGAGTCTTCGAGGAAACAGATTTTCTGGAGGTGGCCAAATCGCATCGTGACGAACTCTTCGCCCCAGCCGGTTTCGACGTGGTTGTAGCCAACCCGCCCTATGTTCGCACCCAGGTGCTCGGTGCGGAAAAGTCCCAGGAAATCGCGGAGTCCTTCGATCTCAATGGGCGCATCGACCTCTACTTCGCCTTTCTCGAGGGAATCGCCGACGTGCTCGTGCCCGGTGGCGTCGCAGGAGTCATCGTCTCCAATCGCTTCATGACTACCAAGTCGGGCGCGGTGGTGCGCGCGCGGTTGCTAGAGCGTTTCGAAATCCTGCACATTTGGGATCTAGGCGATACGAAGCTGTTCGAGGCCGCGGTCCTGCCCGCCGTGCTGTTATTGCGGAAGAAAAGCGGGGCGCCCTCCGCCAGTAAAGTAGCCGGTTTTTCCACGGTCTATCGCACTACACTCACACCCGTCGTGGACGCGCCGACGCCGCTCGATGCCCTGGCTCACGAAGGTGCCGTGCGCGTTGGCGCCGAGGTGTTCGAGGTTCGCCATGGCACGCTGGACGCCACCCACGTCTGGCGTATCTCGACCGGGGCTTCGGATGCGTGGCTGGAGACGGTGCGCGCTAACACCTACTGCACTTTCGGCGAGATCGGTAAAATCCGCGTCGGCATCAAGACAACCGCCGACAAGGTGTTCGTGCGAAAAGACTGGCCCGCGCCGCGCCCGGAACTGCTTCGTCCGTTACTCAACCATAAGGCGGCCCGGCGCTATCGCCCGCTCCCGTCTTGCCTCGAAGTCCTCTACACCCACGAGGAACACGACGGGCGCAAGCGGTGCGTTTCACTCGACCCCTACCCCATCGCGCGAGTCTACCTCGAAGGCCACCGCGAACAGTTAGCCGGACGCGGCTACGTGACCAAGGCCGGGCGTCAATGGTTCGAAATTTGGGTGCCTCAGCAACCCGCCCTCTGGGCAAAACCGAAGGTTTTTTTCCCTGACATTTCCGAACGTCCCATCTTCGCAATGAGTCTCGGCGGCGAGATTGTGCAGGGCGACTGCTACTGGTTCGCGGCGGAAAGCGAGGCCAAGGGAGACTGGCTCTGGCTTGCCTTGGCCGTGGCCAACTCGCGGTTTATCGAGGCCTACTACGACCACGCCTTTAATAACCGCCTTTACTCTGGTCGCCGACGCTTCCTCACCCAATACGTTGAACGCTTTCCGCTGCCCGATCCCGCTTCGAAGCCCGCGCGCGAAATCATCCGCTTGGTCAAACAAGCCTACGAACTCACTCCGAGCCCGGAAGCTGACACGATTGCTGCGATCCTCGAAGGATTGATCTCGAATGCCTTCGGCCTGCCTACAGAAAGCCTTTCGGCAACCTGAGCTGAAGTTTGCGATTCAGCACTTTCCCTTCGCAACGGGGAAAACGCCGGAAGAAATCCCGGCCCGTCGTGAGATAAAGTCCCGTCAACCTCACGGTCGCTCCGTCGGTCTCGGCCGAAAACAAGGCATATCGCACATCGCAATGCCGAACCTGGGGTGCGCCGACTCCGCCCAAGTCAAGCAGTGCCTCGCTGTCGGGCGTAACCAACCCGAGATCAATCGTCGCTGCAGTCTGGAGTTTCACCTCCAGCAGTTGACTCCGCACATCCGGGAATCGCCCATCGTCGGCATAAATTGGGAAACCCAAAGCCTCACACACCAAGCGATGCAACAATGCCCCGCGATTCCGGTCCTGATTCGCTCCGGCGTCGGCGAACTTCCTTCCCACCAAAGTCTCCATCCTGCGCCATAATTCCGCAACCGGCAGAAGACCTCCGAAGACTGGCTCGGCCACGGGCGATGTGCTGAACTTTCGCAAAAACTTCTTCGCGAGCGCCGGTTGCAACGACTCGGTATCGCGTGCCGAGACCAGCTCGCCCGGCCCGTTGGAGCATGCGAAGCGTGCCTGATATTTTTGCGTCAATTTGCCAGTCGTATCGAGCTTGGCCAAATCCGCTCCGGCCACAACCCGCACGTGACTCAAGCGCCCCTGCGCCTCACGAATTAACACATAGCGTCGCGTCGGCGAAAGCGTTGCGTTCCAGACCTGCAAATTATCAGCCGACTGAACGTAGACATCTAAATCCTGCGCCGGAAATCGAGCTGACATCTTTACGCGTTTGAATGACTTTGGCACCGGATAGCCCAACACTGCGCAAACCCGCTCTTTAACGCGCTTCGATCGTGTCTTTGGAGGCAAACCTACAACGGAAAACCCACGCAAACCTTCGTTCAACCACGCCTCCAACTCCACCGCCGGGAAAAAAGTGGGCGAGCCAGGCTCGTTCGCTTCGTAAATGGTCACCCCACCCGCTTGGATTAAAGCGACTCGCTGCGCCGCAAGCTCCCGCAGGTTCACTTGATTACTCCCTTGGTGAGCAACTCGGGCACGGAACAGCCAATGGATTTTGCCAGCAACTCAAGTGTCGCGAGCGTCACATTGCGTTCGCACCGCTCGACGCTGCCGATGTAGGTGCGATGCAGGCCGCACTGATCGGCAAATTCATCCTGCGAGACACCGGAAATCTCGCGATGCGCGCGGACATTCTCAGCGATGATTGCGCGCAAGTCGGGTTTTCCCATCCCCCAGCTTACCCGAATGGATGACTATGTAGCGACAGACTCCGAGTAGCACATTCATTGCCGCGATCATGCGGAAACGATCGCGAGCCGATCAGTGAGTCTCCGAGGTATTGCCTTCGTTGAACAGCTCCAGCGCCGTCAAAAACGGCTCGTCGAGGTTCATGCCGGTGTCTTCTTCCGGAGAGAGCTGTTTGCAGCCCGCGTGCAGCAGGCACATCAGCTCCAAGCCGGTGAAGGTTTCGCCGGGCAGCACGCGGAGGGCGTAGCGCTTTTCCGCGCCGGCGTAGTCGAGGCCTTCGCGGCCGAGGAGCGCGGCTTCGAGGGTGATCTGTTTCACTTCCTCGGGCGAGAGGCGCGCGTAGCGGCGGAGGGCCGCCAGGAGAAAATACACGGCGGCCGGGTGCTTCGTGCGGAGGAGCGCGGGATTGGTCACGCCTTCGACGGCGAACTCCTCGGCTGCGGCCGCGTCGTCGTCGGAGACTGCTGCGGAGGCGGCGGGCGTGGGGTCGCCGGGGTCGGCGCGCCACGCATACCACTCGCCCAGACCGAGGAGCGCGGCGAACGCATCGACGAGGTCGTATTCGTCGCCGGGGGCGAGGGTGGCGGCGCGGGGTTGCCAGAGCTGCCAAAGTTGGAGCGAGAGGGCGGCCGTCTCGGTGGCGCGGTGGTGGCCCCAGGCGCGCGTGGCGCCTCCGCTGAGGTGGTCGAGGGCAAGGGCGTGCACGCCGTTGATCGCGGCGGTGGCGCGCAGAATCCGCGCCGGCGTGATGCGGCGGATCTCCGGGTTCGCCCACGCGGCGCGCGCCTCGTGGGCGAGCTGGCCGAGCGAGAGGAGTTGCAGCGGGCGGAGCGCGGGCAATTCGGCGGCGAGGCGGCGCTCGATAAGGAGGTCGAGCGGGGCGTTGAAAATCATCGCGCAGGTGCCCTCGATCCAGAGCCGCGTGAGGCCGTGGATCGCGTCGGGCGCAAAGCCGCGCTGTTCCAGCCGGCGCAGATCCGGCGCGAGGGCGCACTCGGCGGCGGCGTGCGTGGCCGGCGTGCTCGTGAAAAATCGGTTGCGCCCCGCGCGGCGCGCCTCGGCTTCGAGCCGGATGTGCGTCAGCTCGTGGGCGAGGAGATGCGCCCGAAACGCTATCGCAGACGCTTGGTGGGTGGGGACTTACGCACCGTCACGACGTGGCGATCCCGCCGGTGCGCCCACGCCATCTGCACGCGACCAGCCTGCCCCGGCGGAAGCGCATCCTCGGTGATCGTCACAGGGAAACCCGACTCGCGCTCGACGAGACGGCGGTAGTCTTCGACGGCCTTGAACGACTCCGACTCGCCGGCCCGCGCGAGGGCGGTTTGCGCGGTGAGAAACAGCTTGGCCGCTTCGGCAAACACGGCCTCCGCGCGCGCGGCGGGCGCGGGCTCGCGGGCGAACATCGCCTGCACCGTGGCCGCGGCGAGCGCGGGTTGGCCGCTGCGTTCGAGGGTCACGGCTTTGCCGAGCCACGCGTTGCCGAAATCGGGTTGCGCGGCGATGGCCTCGTCGAAGCGCGCGAGCGCGCCGGCGGTGTCGCCCGCGCGTGCGAAGGCGGTCGCGAGGCCGTTGAGCGCCCACGCATCGGCGGGTTTCAGCTCCAGGGCGCGGGCGAAAAACGTGCGGGCGCGGGCGAGGCCGTCGGGCTGCTTGGCGTAGAGATTGCCCAAGACGACGAAGCTCCACGCATCGGTGGGCGCGAGGCGGAGGGCGTCGATGAGGGCGTCCTTGGCCTCTTCGGTGCGGTCCAGCTCCATGAGGCTCATGGCGAGTTCGCGGTGGGCGGCGGGGAGCGCCGGATTCAGCTTCAACACGCGGGCGTAGAGTTCGACGGCGCGGGCAAAATCACCCTCGCGGGCGCGCTTGCCGGCGCGTTCGTAGAGCTTCATCGCCTCATCAGCCTTCGCAGCGTCCGCCGCCGGCAGCGAGAGATGCGCGACGCCGTCGCGAATAACTACAGTCACCCCGGCACCGAGAAACCCAAACTGCTCCCGGATGCGCGCGATGAGCATCTCCTCGGCCAGGACCCCATCCGCCGGATCACCGGTCAGAAAGGCCAAGTGGGCCAAGGGAATTGCGAGGGTGAGCATGAGGTTCGCGCGAGCAGAGGCGGCACCGCGCACCCTGCCAATTCCAATCCGCGCCCGCGCGGGCTTTGGCGCCACGCCCTCGAGATGTTTCTCCCCGACCTGCACTACCGCCAGCTCCTGTCGGCCATTGCCCAAGCCCATACGTCGGCGGTTGGACGCGCCGCAGCGGCGGTCAACCAAGGCCTCGTTCTCCGCAACGGGCTCGCCTGCGCCTACGTCGTCGAGTTTGAGCAAGGCGATGAAGATCGCGCGATGCTCAGCTTCATATTTTCCGCCCCCGTCTCATCCGTTCCAGCGTGCCCCGAAAATCAAACGCCCGCGCCACCCCGTCCTTGCCGATGCGCCACAACGCCGACGGTGCATTTTCAGCCGCCAGCTCGCACATTTTCCCTTAGGCTTGCACGATACACGACGCCTTGCCCTCGGGGCTCGCTCCATTCAGCGCCAGCAGGACAAACACGTGCGCCTTTGAATCGGCCAGTTGCCGGAGAAACAGCGGCTGACGCGTCACGTCATTGTCCCGCTCACCAACAACCAGCCCGATTCGCCCAATCGCGCCAGCCATTCGGGGTCTTCGGTCTTGTGGCGAAACTGCTCGTCGTGGAGATGAACCTCGATGCCGGCCTCCTCGGTCAGCCCCTTGAAAAGGCGACCGCCGGAGTTGCGGTCGATGAAGACCGGGAGCCGCGGCGGCTCAGGCGGCGCGTCGGTCGGACCAGCGGAGGGCATCCTCGATTTCCTCCGGGGTCGCTCCGTAGTCGGCCGCCAAATCGCGCAGATGTTCGCCCGCGCGGAAGCGCGCGGCCACTGCCTCGGCGCTCACGCCCAACTTGGCCAACACCGGCCGGCCAAAGCCAATGTTCGGCGCGAGCATGATGGTTTTTTGCTCCTGGCCGTTCACCAGCGGGAAAAAGCGGTCCGCGTAGCCATCCTCGCCATAGACGATCTGCTTCAAGCCGTCCTGGATGACGCGGGGCTCCACGTGCTGGCCGCGCTCCGAAAGCGAGACGAGAAAATCATCGCGATCAACGTAGAGGTGCTGCCGGTCGTGTTTGAAATCGCGGTGCGCTAGAAAGAGCAGGTCGCCTCCGTCCCGCCGCAAGTAATCCATGGCGGCGCGCAGCCGCTTCAGCGGAATCCCGTAGCCACGGCGGATCGCCAGCAACATGTGCGCCTCGACCAGATCAATGAACGAAAGCGGTGCACCGGCGTTTTGCGTCGCCGCCATGACCGGGGCCGCGCGGTGTCTGCCGGCCTTCGTCTGGTAAGTCCGCCCGTGAAACCACGCCCGCAGAGTCGAGGGGTTCGTGCCCAGAATGCGCGCCGCGACCGCCATCGGGTAGGCGGGCTCAAGCTTGAGCTGTTGCGGCGTTGGGAGTGTGGGCGGCACGTGCGAACCGTGTTGGCGGACTCTCAAAAAGCCAAGCCGAACCCATGAAATCCCAAAACGAAATCGCCCTGTTTGGACCGACATCAGCCTCCGACGCCCAGCGTCGGATCTCCGGTCTCGGCCCCAGTATTCTGGGGTGTTGCCGTCGCTCCACTTCCGCCCGCGGCCCCAACATTCATTCGCTCTCCTGCGCGTGGGAGAGGATGCGGGCCTGGACGGTTTTGTGTTC
>JANXLP010000458.1 GCA_025355125.1 Opitutaceae bacterium
CGTGGATCGATTCAGCGCCTCAGCTTCGGAGATCGTCGCCGGCGCACTACAGAACTACGGTCGAGCCGTCGTGATCGGCGACAGCTCAACCCATGGCAAAGGCACGGTTCAGACCGTCATGGAGATGAAAAATATATCCCGCCTACTGGCCAGTTCACCCGCCAAGACCGGCGCCGCGAAGATTACGATTCAGAAATTTTATCTGCCCGGCGGCGCATCCACCCAGCTGAAGGGCGTCGTCCCGGATATCATTCTTCCGTCGATCGACGAGTATCTCGAAATCGGCGAGGCCTCGCTGCCTCACGCCTTGGTCTGGGATCAAATTCCCTCTAGTTTCTACGACGGTGCCTCATTGGATAACAAAATCTTAGCCCCCCTCCGCAAGGCCAGTGTCGAGCGTCAGTCGCAATTCGAGGAGTTTGCATACCTAAAGAAGAATATCGAATGGTTCAAAAGCCGGCAGGAGCAAAAACTCATCTCCCTCAACCTCGACGAGCGCCAGCAGCAGAAAATTTCCGACACCGCCTTCAGGAAGGAAATGAATTCCGAACGCGAGCGCCTCGCCAAGAGTGATTTCACGTTCAAAGAATTCCGCCTCGGCCCGCCCCCCGCCCCGCGAATCAAAGCGCCGAAGAAAGATACCGATGACCCTGATGACATTGATACCAGCAGCGATGAAAACGAGAGCTACGGCAAGGTGGACATTCACCTGCGCGAAACCCTCCGCGTCATCGTCGATGCCATCAACCTCGGCAAGAACCACGACTTCTGGGCGAGCAATCGCCCACCGCTCACCGCCGATAGCAAAGGGTGATCGCTAAGCCGGCTATGCAGCGAAACGGCGTGATCACGCCGTTTCGCCACCAGCCTTCCAAGCCACGAGAAACCGGTCGCGCCCCGTCAGGTCTTTTCGGGACTCTACGCGCACCAAGCCGCTCTCCGTTACTAGACGGATCAGGTCTGCGTGCTGCGCGATGCCAGTCTCCAAGGCCAACATCCCGCCCTCCGTGAGAAAGTCCGGCGCAGTTTTAATAATGTGCCGCAAATCCGACAGACCACCATCCGCAGCTACCAAGGCCGTCTTGGGCTCATGATCCCGCACCTCGGGTGCCGCCCCGGCAGCTTCCGCCTCTGAAAGATAGGGCGGGTTGGAAACGATCAGATCGAAGCGAACATCCGGAGCGATGCCCTCAAACCACGAAGCACGCTCCAGCTTCACACGCGCAAGCAACTCCGTCGCCTCGGCGTTCTCCGCCGCCAGAGCCAGCGCATCCGCGCTGAAATCTACGGCGGTCACCAGCGCTTCGGGAAACGCCTTCGCCAACGCCAGCGCAATCGCCCCGCTCCCTGTGCCCAAATCGAGCACTCGTGCTGGCGGCTTGGTGCAAAGCCCGACGACGCTCTCGATCAACAACTCTGTCTCCGGCCGAGGAATCAACGCGCGCCGATCCACCTTGAGTTTCAATCCGCCAAAATCCACCGAGCCCAAAATATACTGCAACGGCTCCCTCTGCGACCGTCGCTTAACCAAGGGCCTGATCTTCGCCAACTCCGGCTCTGTAAGCAGCCGCTCGAACTGCAGGTAGAGTTGCATCCGCTTCAATTCGAGCGCGTGCCCGATGAGTAGTTCCGCATTGAGCCGCGCTGATTCGACGCCGCGAGCAGTTAAAAACTCCGCTGTCTTCTGGATGATTTCGAGAACCGCAGGCATATCAGTCTTCGTCGTCGTTTGCTGCCCGTGCCGGCACAAAAGTGTGGCCGGTAAGCGCGGCCAGCTTCGCTTCAAAGTCGGCTTTTTGTAGCGCCGCAATAATCGCTCCAATGTCGCCCTCCATAATTTGCGGCAGACTGTAAAGCGTCAGCCCGATGCGATGCTCAGTCACGCGATTCTGCAAAAAATGGTAAGTGCGGATGCGCTCGCTGCGATCACCCGACCCGATTTGATTGCGCCGCACGGCCGCGTATTTCGCGTGCTCTTCATCCTGCCGACGCTGGAGCAGCCGCGAGCGCAGCACCGTCATCGCCTTCGCTTTGTTTTTAATCTGCGACCGTTCATCGGCGCAAGTGACAATCAACCCCGTCGGTTTATGCAATATCTGCACTGCAGAATCCGTGGTGTTCACACCCTGCCCACCCGGTCCGCTCGCGCGCGCCACCGTGATTTCGAGTTCCTGTGGATCAATGACCACATCGACTTCCTCCGCCTCGGGCAGCACCGCGACTGTGACCGTTGATGTGTGGATCCGGCCACTCGCCTCTGTCACCGGCACGCGCTTCACCCGCTGCACGCCACTCTCAAACTTGAGCTGCTTGTAAACATCCGTGCCCGTGATGAGAAAAATCGTCTCCCGAAATCCCCCGCGCTCAGAATAACTCGTGCTCATCGGCTGAATTTTCCAGCCCTGCGTGTCGGCATAGCGTTGGTAAACGCGCGCCAACTCCGCCGCGAACAACGCCGCCTCCTCGCCGCCTGTGCCTGCCCGAATCTCCATTACCGTATTACGCGAATCCGTCGGGTCCGGCGGGATCATCGCGCGAAGCACCGCTTCACGCAGCGCGGCCGCACGCCTTTGCAACTCCGGCAACTCCGCCTCCGCAAGTTCCTTCAGCTCGGCTCCCGCCGCCGGATCGCGACTCAGTTCCAGTGCCTCGATTTTTTCCTGCTCAATCCGCTCGTGCTGCGTGTGCTCCACGACAAGCTTTTGCAGCTTCTGCTGTTCGCGCATCACGTCTGCCGCCCGGCGCGAGTTCGCATAAAAGGCAGGCTCCGCCATCTGCGCATCGAGTTCTTCGAGGCGACGCTTAAAGGGGGCGATATCAGGCAGGGAATCCATGAAACGAAAGTGGAAAGCGGTCCGGTGATTTGCGAATTGCGCGAGCCGCACCGCGCGGCTTGTCTGCGGTTCGGCTCCGCGCGAGGCAATGCTTGCCTAGCGGTGTTGATCAGCAATGGCCACGACGCTTTTCACTCAAAACATCATCGCCTGCATCTGGGATTTCGACAAGACCTTAATCCCCGAATACATGCAGTCGCCGCTCTTTAGGCGCTACGGCATCGACGAGGCGACCTTCTGGACCGAGACCAACGCCTTGGTCGGCCAGTATAAGAAACGCGGTTACCATCTCTCGCCCGAGATCAGCTACCTCAATCATCTGTTGACCTACGTCCTCGCCGGCCCCCTCGCCGGCCTCAATAATCAGACGCTCCGCGCCTGCGGCCAGGACATCGCGTTCTATCCCGGCCTCCCCTCCTTTTTCGATCTAGCAAAAACTTTCGTCGCCGAGCGTCCCGAATACCAGAAACACGAGATCTCGCTCGAGCACTACATCGTGAGCACCGGCCTCGCCGAGATGGTCCGCGGCAGCGCGATCGC
This sequence comes from Opitutaceae bacterium, assembly GCA_025355125.1. Lineage (GTDB taxonomy): Bacteria > Verrucomicrobiota > Verrucomicrobiia > Opitutales > Opitutaceae > Tous-C4FEB. Next base: position 3,375 of record JANXLP010000458.1, read on the forward strand.
GCCTTTAGTCGATGGTATCTGGGCCTGCGAATTCATCGAGAATCCTCTCCAACCCGGCTTCCTCCGCCAGAAAGAACTCTCCATCGAGGCCGCCTCCGAAATCGCCCAGATCGGCATGGTCATCGACAACACCACGAAGACCCGCGCCATTTTTGAGATCAACAAAGGCACCAACAAAAATCCCGCCATCGACGTGAACTCCAAGATGGCCGAAGAGGATCGCCGCATCCCGTTTCAAAATATGATCTACATCGCCGATGGCCC
>JANXLP010000494.1 GCA_025355125.1 Opitutaceae bacterium
CTCAGTTAGCCATTAAATATTGCCGGCCTTGCCCGAAAACACTTTAGCGGGCTTCAGCGGAATACCGTGATAGCGATGGGCGGGCACAAAAAAAGGGCGGACTGGAAAGTCCGCCCTTTTTGCTCAGGCGATGGGATCAGGCGGCGGCTTTGGCTTCGGCGCGGATGATCTGTTCGTCCACGATCACGGCGGTAACGGTGTCGCAGCCGACGTTGGTCATGGTGCGGACCATGTCCAAGATACGGTCGGCGCCGAGGATGATGCCGATGCCCTCGGCGGGGATGCCGAAGGTGATGAGGAGACCGGCGATCAATGGGAGCGAGCCGCCGGGGATGCCGGCGACGGCAACGGCGCTGAGCACGGAGAGGAGGAGTAGGGTGACCTGCTGCGCGAGGGAGAGATCGACCCCGAAGACCTGGGCGACAAAGAGGACGACACAGCCTTCGTAGAGGGCGGTGCCGCTCATGTTCATGGTGGTGCCGAGCGGCAGCACGAAGCCGGCGGTGGAGTGGCGCACGCCGAGGGTGTCGCGGGCGCAGGTGAGTGCGGTAGGCAGGGAGGCGTTACTGGAGCTGGTCGAGAAGGCGGTCACCAGAACGGGGCGGATGTCTTTGAAAAACTTGGCGGGCGAGTGGCGCGTCCAGAGCTTGAGGAAAAGGCTCATGGTGCCGAAGAGGTGCAGTAGGCACACGAAGATTACACCGAGCACGAAGTAGCCGAGGGCAAAGAGAATATCGACGCCGACCTTGACCGTGACGCTGTAGATCATGAGCGGCACCGCGTAGGGTGCGAGATGAAGGGCGAAGTTGACGATGCCGGTCATGAGTTCGCAGACGAGGTCGAGAGAGTCTTGGAGTTTTTTGCGTTTCTCGTCGGAGAGCTGAGTGCCGACGGCGCCGACGAGGATGGCGAACACGATCAAGGGGAGAACGTCGCCCAACATGCCGCGGTTGTTGCCGACGAATGCGCCGAAGAGATTTTTCGGGAGAAACATCTCGATGACTATTCCGATACTCAGGCCCTGTTGAGTCTTCTGAACTTCTAGCGTGCGCGAAGCGGCCCCACCGAACTGCTCCATGAGATTTACCTTCGCCTCGGGGGAGAGATGACCGCCGGGCTGGAGGACATTCATCATAATGAGGCCGAGCGTGACGCCGACGGCCATGTTGAGGAAAAACATGAAAAACGTGCGGCCGGCGAGGGGACCGAGCTTGTCGAGGCGGCCGAGTTGGACGACGCCGGCAGCGAGCGACGCAAAGACGAGCGGGATGACGACGAAGAACAGCAGGCGCAGGAAAATCTGGCCGATCGGGTCGAGGTAGTTGGTTGAGGCGCTCCGCATGAACGTGAGCGTGGCCGGGGAAAAACGGCCGATGACGAGCGTGGCGACGCCAGCGACGATGCCGATGCCGAGCCCGAGGAGAATGCGGTTGGCGAGGGGGCGGTTACTTTCAGACATAAAAAGGGGTTTGTTAAGCGGACAGATTTTGTCGAACGGGGAGTGAGAGCGCGTAGCTAAGCGCGAGCCAAGATCGGGGCTGGGTAAAATTCTGGCGCGGAGCTGACGGGAAGCCTGAATTCACTGGCGTCCGACCGCGCGAGCGTGTCAATGGCAGGTTAGATGAACTTCCGTTGGACCATGCGCCGGCTAAATCGCTGGGGGATGTCCCGCCACAAACTGCGGGGCGGTTTCCTGCATTCACGGTTGGGCGACCGATTGTTGGAGCGGGAAATCTGGGTCCCGGGTCGGGAGAGTCTGGCGCGGGCGTTTTTGATCGGACTGCCGATCACGATGATTCCCTTTCTGCCGCTGCAATCGGTGTTCGCGTGCGGCGTGGCGTTTTGGCTGCGGGCGAATCTGCCGGTCGTGTTTTTTCTGCAATACCTGTCAAATCCGGCGACGGCGGTGATCCAGCTTCCGGCCTGCTATTTGGTGGGTCGGCTCGTGCTCGGCGCCGATCTGAGTGCGGAGTGGGACCGAGTGTGGGCGGACCCGATGGGGATCGTCACGCGCGGCAGCCTGGGAGCGCTCTATCTGGGCTCGGTCGTGCTGGGGCTCGGGTCGGGTGTGGTGGGTTATTTCTTCACGCGACTGGTCTGGCGGGAGAAGCCCGTGCGGCCACGGGCTCCGCGTGGAGCGGCGTGTGCGGTGCAGGCGCAGAAAAAAATCGCCTGATGGCCGGCGCGCGACCCTTCAGCGCGGTGTTGTTGGCGGCGGGACAGTCGCAGCGGATGGGCTCGGACAAGGCGATGCTGGCGACGGCGGATGGGCGGACGTGGTGGGAACGACAATGCGCGGTGCTGACGCAGGCGGGCGCGGCGGAGATTTTTATCTCAGCGCGGCCGGAGCAAACGTGGGTGCCGGCGACGATGACCGTAGTGCGCGATGCAGAGGAAAGTGGCGGACCGTTGGCGGGGATCGTGGCGGCGCTGGAGCGCACGGCGCACGGGCATGTCGCGGTGCTGGCGGTAGATCTGCCGGCGATGCGGGCGGAGTGGTTTACGGCGCTCTGGGGGGCGTGTGGACCGGGGGTGGGGGCGGTGGGAAAATACCGAAACTATTTTGAGCCGTTGGCGGCGATTTATCCGCGGGAGATTTTACCGACGGCGCGGATGGCGCTGGCGCGCGGCGAGGGGAGCTTGCAGCGGTTGATCGCGGCGGAGGCGGCGCGGTTTGCGGTGCGCGAGATCGGCGCTGACGAAGCGATGTGGTTCGAGAACCGGAATGAGCGAGTGTAGGGC
>JANXLP010000523.1 GCA_025355125.1 Opitutaceae bacterium
AAGTGATGTCCTGGAGCGCCCCGCGCAGCGCGACGGCGCGGCCCTCGCGGAATTCGGCGCGGCCGATCACGCGCACCCAGAGGGAGCGGCCCTTGGCCGAGATGAAGGGCAGCTCGAAGTCGAAAGCCGGCGCCGCCACGGTGCGGCCATACAGCGCGCCCCGCAGGGTCTCGCGGGCTTCGATGGGGAAGAGCGCGAGCGTTTGGTCCAGCGTGGGCTGCTCGTCGCCGGCGAATTCGTGGATGCGACGCGCGTCCTCGGTGAAGATGATCTGGCCGCTGGAAACCTTGAACTCCCAGCCGCAGATTTGGGCGAGCTGGCCGACCTGTTGGGAGAGTTCCTCGGCCTGGCGGAGGCGTTGCTCGAGATGTTTGCGTGCCGTGATGTCGGTATGCGTGCCGACCATGCGCAGGGGGCGACCGTCGGGGGCGCGGCTGACGACTTTGGCGCGGTCGAGCACCCACACCCACTCGCCGCTCTTGGATTGCATGCGGTGTTCGTGCTGGAAGAAGGGCAGGCGGCCGTCGAGGTGCGCCTGGTTCTCCGCCTCGAATTCCTCGCGGTCATCGGGATGCAGCAGACGGAAATGGCCGGCGTAGTGTGTCGGCAATTCACCGAGGGCGTAACCGAGCATGACGGAGTAGCGCGTATCGTAGAAGAAGTGACCGGTCCCGATGTCCCAGTCCCACACGCCGTCGTTGTTGCCTTCGAGGGCGAGCTGCCAGCGTTCCTCGACGAGGTGGAGGGCGGCTTCGGTCTTGCGCTCAAGGCTGATGTCGCGGTTCAAGCCGACGAGGCGGAGGGGTTGGCCCGCGTCGTCGCGCTTCAGCTGGCCGTGCGCCTCGATGTGGCGGACGGTGCCGTCCGGCCGCACGATACGAAATTCGCTGTCGTAGTGGGCGTCCTCGCCCGTGACGGCGCGTAGGACCTGGCGGAGGGCCTCGGGGCGGTCCTCGGGGTGGATGGCTCGGTTGAACGTCTCGCGCTTGCCGTCAAATTCTGCGCGCGTGACACCGTAGATTTCAAGCATGCGGTCGTCCCAGTTCATGTTCCCGCTGATCAGGTCGGTTTCCCATACGCCGAACTGAGACGACCGGATCGCGAGCTGGAACCGCTCGTTGAGATCGAGGAGATTCTGGTTGGCCTCGCGCTCCTCGGTGACGTCGCGGTTGATACCGACCAGTCGGATGACCTTTTTTTGCGCGTCTCGGGTCTGCTGGGTGTGTGACTCAATGTGCCGCACCGCGCCATCGGGCCGGATGATGCGGAACCTTGATCCGTAGACGTCTTCGCTGCGGAAGTTCTTGCCGTGATGCGTCGCGGCTTCGTGGTCGTCAGGGTGGAGGCGGCTTTCCCAGTCTGCGCGGGTGCCGGTGAAATCCACGAGGCGGACGCCGTAGATTTTGAGCATGTTGTCGTCCCAATGCATCTGGCCGGTCTGCATATCCAACTCCCAGACGCCGAACTGCGAGGCGTCCAGTGCAAGCTGGAGCCGCTCGTTGAGTTCTTGCATGCGCCGGGTGGCTTCGCGATCCGCGGTGACGTCGCGGTTCAGGCCGAATAGCCGCACGACCCGGCCCTCAGAATCCCGGGATCTTAGGGTGTGTGACTCGATGTGGCGCACGACTCCGTCGTCGCGGATGATTCGAAAGGTGTTGGTGTGGGCGACGGCGTCTTCCGGCTGAGCGGTGATATTCTGCGCCGCTTCCTCGTAGTCCTCGGGGTGTAGGCGTTTGCTCCACTCGGTTCGGAGACCATTGTAGTTTCCCCTGATGATGCCGTAAATTCGGAACATGGTGTCGTCCCAAACCATCTGGCCGCTGGCGAGATCGGTTTCCCAGACGCCGAAGCCCGAGGAGTCGAGGGCGAGCTGGAGTCGGGTGTTCATCAACTGCTGGCGCTGGGTCGCCGCGACCTCGTCGGTCACGTCCCGCTCAGCGCCGGTGCAACCGAGGAGCACGCCGTTGGCATCGCGACGTGCGATGGCGCGCGAGCGGATCGAACGCACGGCGCCATCGTCTGCGCGGATGATGCGAAAAACCCGGTCGAAGGATTTGTGGCTGGTCTGAATATCCACCAACGAGCGTTGGGCGTTTTCGGCATCATCGGGATGAAGTCGTTTGACCCAGTCGGCGTAGGTGCCGCCGAAGGACGCGCGGGTAAGCCCGTAAATGGCGAGCATGCGGTCGTCCCATTCGCAATGGTCGGCATTGTAGTGGCCTTCCCAGACGCCGAGGCCGGCTGCTTCGTTGGCCAGCTGCATGCGGAGGTTGGCCGCCTCGAGTCGGGCCTTGGCCTCGCGCTGCTCGGTAATATCGCTCTGGATGGAGATGAAGTTGATCAGCTGGCTGCGGCTGTCGCGCACGGGCTGGACATCGACGATCACCCAATAGGGCCGGCCGGCCTTCGTGTAGTTGAGCAGTTCAACGGCGCAGCCTTCACCTACGCGGATCGCGGTGCGGAGCTTCGTGACGGTGGCGGGATCGGTCGCGGCGCCTTGGAGCAGGTGGCCGGGTTTCTGGCCGCGCATCTCGGCGATGGTGTAGCCGGTCATGCGTTCGTAGGAGGCGTTGACCCATTCCACGCGGCCCTGCGCATCGCAGATCACCACGCCGTTGGTGGCGTGATTGGCGACGAGGGCGAGTCGGGCGTTGGCCTCGGCGGTGGCGCGCAGGCTGGCGTTGACCTCGCGGAGTTCGCTCGTGCGTATGCCCACGGTCTCTTGCAACTGCGCCGCCTGCTCTTGGAGCCGCGCGGTGAGGTGGAGTCGCGAGGATTCGGCCTGATCCCGGCGGTCGTCGAGCTCGGTCGCGGCGTCGAGTGAGAGCAGCGCGATCAAAATACCGCACGTGATCAGCGCGATCGTGAACAGTCCCACGCCGTCGATCAGGCTGACGGCGTTGAACCGCAGCAGGACCACAAGCGCGATGCCGAGGATGGCCGGCGCCACGACCGTGCCATAGAACAGTCTCCGCGCCAGAATCCCCGTGGGTGTCGGTGCGAAGAGGCTTTGGAGAAAGCGACCTTTGGTCCGCAGGATAATCAGACCTGCACAGATGAAGAGCAGACCGAACGATGCGTGTGATCCCATTCGGAGCGTCTGGACGACCTGCCCGGACGTCACCGAGCGGAGCGATTGGAGGAGCAGCGATGTCAGCGCGAGCGAGCCGACGAGGACGGCAAAAACGGACGACACCAGCCGGCGCCTCTTGGTGGTTTTGCCGCAGATACACAGCAGCGCGACCGCGAGGATCGCGAAGGTGAAACTGTTGGCCGGTGACATCCGCCCCGGATGGGGAACAAGCACGCGGTCCGACCCATCGCGCACGAGCCACTCGTCAATGTGCAGGTTTACGTTTGCCGCATATTCGCACAGCGTGAGTCCCGACAGCACCAAGGCCACGATGGCGCTGATTACGGCGAGTCTGTGGAGGCGGGGCTGCAGCAGGCTCCAGAGCGAAAGGCCCGTCGCGAACAGGCAGAGGGCCGTGTTGGCCCGCACCGGGTAGAGCTCGACGCGGATAAAGCCCAGGGGATCTGTGCCCAAGAGCCAGCCCGCGAGCGTGACGAGGCCAAGAGCGGCGGCGGCTAGACCCAGCCAGCTCGCGATACGGTAGATGCTTTTTTCGGACAGCATGAAGTAGACGTCGCTTAAAACTTCGCTCACCCCGGCCAATTGCAACGCAGTTCCCTGCCGAGTTAGGGTCGATACCCCAATTGATGCGTTCGCGATTCCCCTCATTTGCACGTCGTGGAGCGGGCGTGTGACGGTGGAAATTTTTTTCGAAGCGTTGTGCATTCACGGGTCAAGTCGCGGGGAGATGAGCCGATAGGATTTTACGTCGTGATCCCTCTTATGAAAAAACGCCTCCACATCCTCCTCGCTATGTGTCTCGCGGCGCTCGCTACCGAGTCCGCTTTTGCCCAGTCTAAATCCGAGCCTCCCGTCCCCGTCCGCACCGTTCCGCCCGATTACCCGAGCGAACTCCGTCGTGACGGCGTGTCCGGCGTCGTGATGGTCTCGTGCACGATCGACGAAAAGGGCGACGTGCAGGACGTCTCGATCGAGAAATCCACCAACGTGAGCTTCAACCCGTCGGCCATGGCCGCCGTGAAGAAGTGGAAGTTCAAGCCCGCCAAAGTGGATGGCGCTCCGGTCGCGAAAAAAGTGACCATCCCGCTCAAGTTTACCGTGGACGAGACCTGATTTCTACCCGTTGCCCGCCTCGCCCCTAACCCGCCTCCCATCGCAGCTATGAATTTTAAGCAACTTACCATCGGCAAGAAAATCACGTTGGGCTTCTGCCTCATCTTTGCCCTCCTCATCATCGTGGCGGGCATCGCCTACACGGCGTTGGGCGGCGCGGGCCAACGTCTCGCCAAATTTTCGGACAGCGCCCAGGAAACCTACGCGGCCGCCACGCTCGAGTCCTCGATGCAGGCGCTCAAGCTCCGCGTAAACGAGTTCCTGGCCACCGGCTCGGCCGAAAGCATCGCCGCCTGTGAAGCGGCCAAACAGGTGCTCGACGCCGATCTTGATCGCGCCGCCAAGCTCATGGTGGAGCCGGCCCGCGCCTCCGAGATCGCCAAGGCGCGTGACTTCCTCGCGACCTACCGGGCGGCGTTTTCAGATCTCGTGACCAACTACAAGACGCGCACCGTCGTCGAGAGCGACGTCCTCAACCCTCAGTCGAAGATCATCGCCGATGGTCTTCAGACCATGCTCGCCCAAGCCAAGACGCAGGGCGACATGAACACCGCGTTTAATATTTCCAGCGGGCTCAAATCCTTCTTCGAAGGCACGAGCTTGGTGAATGGATTTCTCCTCACCGCCGATGCCGCCAAGGCCGAGGCTGCGCGCAAAGCCCTCGCGATCACCGCCACCCAGATCCAGCGCATGGAGAAGGACCAGCTCGAGATGGAGAAGCTCGACGCCACGTTGAAGGACGAGGCGAAGACGAAACTCATCGTCGCGTTGCAGGGCGCCACCGCCGCCTATGTCAAAGGCATCGACCAAGTCGTGGAAAGCATCCAGTCCCGTGATCGCATCCTCGCCGAGCGCATCAACCGCGCCGCGCCCGAATTCACCGCCGCCATCGGCCGCGTGAAGAGTGCCGTTCACACCTTTCAGAGCGAGCTCGAGACCAGCACCCGCGCCGAGCAGCGGCGCAATGAGCTCGTCGTCTCCATCATCACGCTCGTCAGTATGGTGATCGGCGCCGTCCTCGCCTGGATCATCATCCGCAGCGTCACCTCCGGCGTCACCGCCGTCGCCGACCGCCTCGCCACCGAGTCCGCCAAGGCGCAGGCCTCGTCCGCCCAGGTCGCCACCGCCAGCCAGGCCATGGCCTCCGGTGCTACCCAGCAGGCCGCCTCCCTCGAGGAAACGAGCTCCTCGCTTCACGAGATGGCCAGCATGACCTCCCGCAATTCCGAAAACGCGCAAAACGCCAAGGTCCTCGCCAACCAGACGCGCACCACCGCCGATGCCGGCGCGATCGATATGGAGCAGATGAAATCCGCCATGAGCGCGATCAAGGGCTCCAGCGTCGAAATCTCCAAGATCATCAAGACCATCGACGAGATCGCATTCCAGACCAACATCCTCGCGCTGAACGCCGCCGTCGAAGCCGCCCGCGCCGGTGAAGCCGGCCTCGGTTTCGCCGTCGTCGCCGATGAGGTCCGGAACCTCGCCCAACGCTGCGCCGGTGCGGCCCGCGAAACCGCCGACAAGATTTCCGCCTCCACCGAGAAGAGCGAGCAGGGCGTCCGCATCAGCGAGAAGATGGCCACGAACCTCGCCGCCATCGTGGAGAAAACCCGCCAGCTCGACGAACGCATCGGCGAGATCGCGCAATCCTCCCATGAGCAGAGCGAAGGCATCGGCCAACTCAACAGCGCCGTCGCCAGCATGGACAAGATCACGCAGGAAAACGCCGCGCTCGCCCAGCAGTCCGCCGACTCCGGCGAAGAGCTCAAGCAGCAGGCCGAGCAGGTCCGCCAGGCGGTCGCCGAACTCCTCCGCATGGCGCAGGGTGGTGAAAGCACCGGAGCAGATTCCTCATCCGCGCCGGTCGCTGATCGTGCTCCTGTTCGCGCGTTCGCCCCGCGCGGCGGCCTCAAGAGCCCGAAGCTTCCCTCTAGGAAAACCAGTTCCAACGGCCAGCGCACCACGTCCATGGCGACCCACGCAGTCAACGGCCACAGCGCGCCGTCCGCGACGGAAGACGACCTCTCTTTCAAAGACTAACGGGAATTTACAAACCAACTC
>JANXLP010000538.1 GCA_025355125.1 Opitutaceae bacterium
CGCTCCCACATACCGATTCCGCCTCAGCCTGAGCTGCTCAGCTCACGCAGATCGGCGCGGGCGGTGGCGTAGCTCGTGTTGTAAGCGGCGATTTTGGGGTCGGGCTCGCGGCTGTGAACGTGGCACCATTCGCGATAGAGCGCGGGCCACCAGTTCTCGTGCTGCGTGAGACCCTGCGTGCGGTAGCTCTGCCAGTCGATGAGCACCTTGGACCAACAGGCGTCGCCGTATTCGGTGGCTTTGCGCGGGTCGCCCATGGCCTTCACATACCAGTCGCGGCCGATGCGCGCGTGCAGCACTTCGTCGGCCCAGTCGTAGTCTTGGATAAGCGCGGAGAACGTGTCGCCCGAGGCGAGGCCGACCTCCCACTCGAAACGTTTCCCGGTCTTCGGCATGAGGCCCTGCTCGATGAAGTAGAGCACGGCGTGGCGCTCGAGGGGCGTGAGCTGGGTGTTGAGCGCGAGCGACCACGTGAAGTTCACGCGCACGAGCGCCCGCCAATCGATGCCGGCACGCACGAAGCCGACCTCGCCCATCATGGCGTGGCGCGCTTCGTCCCAGAGCTGGCGCGTCATATCGACCGTGTAGTCCCACGGCTTGCCCGTAGTCTCCGCGATGATGCTCGCCATCATCTCGGGCACATCAATTTCGCGGAGGCGCTTGTAATACATCATGAGCGTCTTCGGCTCGGGCGGGAGCGTGTCGTCGTAGAGAAACACTTCCGCGTGCACGCCCATGTTATAGGAATCGGCGAAGCGTTCATCGCGGCGCGGGACGACGTCGTAGACATACGGCGTGGCGGAGAAGTGGCGGGCGGGTGCGGCGGGTTGATCTGCGGTGGCGGCCGGCGTGTATCCGTCGAGCGTGCCGGCCTGCGCGAGCAGCCGGGAAAGCAAATCGGTCCACGGCGTGAGCTCGACGCGCCGCTCCGGCGTGAGCAGCCGCGCGAGGGCCTGTTCGCCAAACGCGATCATCTCCTCGACCTCGATCAGTGCAAAGCGACAGATGCGAAACGAGGGATGATCCACGAGGCGGTTGGTCTCGCGCCGATGACGCTCCAACGCCTCGCGCAACGCCGGCAACGCGTGACCATACACCCCGAGGAGCAGCGCATCCGTCGTGGGTGCCGCGAGGATTTCGTCGAAGAAAGCATCGAGGGAGGCGTGCGGCACGGTATCGAGACCGAGCGGCGGCTCGCGCATTTCGCTCACGCGCGAGCGCCACGTGGCGGCATGTTCGGCGCAGTAGTGTGCATGGAGGCTGAACGCCATTTTCAGTTCGTAGATGGGCTCGGCGGTGAGGCGCTTGATGAAAATCTCGTGGAGCCGGCGCAGCGTCCAGTGGTGGCGCTTCAGGCGGGCGACGCAGTCGTCGATGGAGAGCCCGGGCTGCATCGCATCGGCCATCGAGCCAGTGCCAGCGAGCGGAGGAAGATCGCGATAGGAGCGGTAGGTCGTGGGGTCCATGTTGGGGAAGGAGACGAGCGAAATACTAAGTGCCCGGTAGGTGTTGTCGCGCTCAGAAGCGAGCGAGCGCGGGAGCCGAGGTTTTTTCTGGGGATTATTTTCTTCGGTCGTTTCGGTGGCCGGCACGGGCGCAATTTAGGTTCCGGCTTTGAGCAGTCAGCACGACTTCACTGCCAGATTTTCTCCTGTCAGCACGCCGTAACAGGTTTGGCTTCCGTCCAAGCACCATGAACGGCCATTTTTTCGTGCGCCCAAGTCGCTGGCCGTATGCCCCACGATTTGCGGACAGGGCAACGTATCGAAAAATTCTTCGTCCCAATCCTGCCAAGTAATTCCGCCCATCGCAGCATCGCCGCCTCTCATTGTGCCGGCCTGCAACAAGGGATGTGGGCCCTTTCTCATGGTCGTTAACGCACGCGTGGCTTCGGCATCTAATGCCGTGAGCGAATCGATGGCGGATATTTTTTTCGGCCATTGTGCTGACGCGACGCCGGCGTGGCTCAGCAGCCATCCGTTCACGGAAATGAAGAGCCGAGCGTTAGACCAAAATTCCGCCGATAGTCCCTTGGCCACTTTGGCGGCGGCGGCATGAGTATAGGCGCTGCCGCATTTGTAGCAGAGATTCCGGGGTGTGCGGTGTTGGTCGCAGGCCGGCTTTGCCTCCAGATATTGGACATCGTGATTTCCCAGGAGAAACACGCTTCTACGGCCCAAATCTTGCCACGTCTTCATCAAGTATGCACACGTCGCGCTGACTCCGGTGCGCATTTTCAAGGGCATCCGCGTGTCGAAGTAGTCGCCGAGAAATACCACCAAATCGCATTCGGTTTCCTGCGCGAGCACGCGCTCAACCCACGCGATATTCTGGTGAACATCGGGGATAATGAGGCAGCGGTTGACGTTAAGGACCATAGGTAGGCGGCTGGCCTAGACTGGCCAGGCAACGGGAAGGTGAATCCAACCTTCGCTGCTGGCCACCCCACGTTGATCAGCCGGGACTTCAAGCGTTTTGCCCGTAGCCGCGGCGCGTGTCGTGAGCGAGGCGATCAAAGCATCGAATGCGTGATCCGTGTCGGCGTAGGCGTCTCCCACGTTTAGGCGCGGCAATGCGGCGCGAAGTTGCGCGAGTAAGCCACGTCGCTTGGGCAGATTTTCTTTCTTCTTATATTTCTGATGATCGAGATCCCACTGTTTGAGACTACCGGCCGGATATACTTCGAAGAAGCGGCCGTCGCCGCTGCGGTCTGTGACTCCATGCCGAGCCAGCAAGGCCATGGCGCGCATGGCGGGTAGGGCGATGCGATCCGTGGAGACGCTGAGCGGCGTCAGTCGGGTCGTCGCGCGGACGAACTGATCGGTCAGGCGCAGACGCAGATTTTTTTGAAATGCGTGATCGTCCCAAGTGGTCGCGTTCCATTGGCAGACTGCATCGACGAACGCCTCCGGCCAGCCGAAGGGTGCATCGATCCCGATGGCGTCGGCCTCGCGGATCAGGCCATCGAGGGTGGCGTCGTCACACTGAAGCAGGGCAACGCGTGCGACGGCGCGGCCATCGGCGTGCCAGTCGATCATGCACGCCGCCGTGTCATCGGGCTGCGAAGAGAGATCGATGCCGAGGGTGATCATCTGGTTTTATGATCTCTGCACAAAAAAGGCGCGGCCGGAAAGGCTGCGCCTCGGAAACAGCTGCAGTCTTAGTTTACGCTTCCAACTGCGGGCGATTCTTCTCCGGCCAGTCGATGTGGAAGAACTTGCCGCGGGGCTTGTCGGTGCGCTCGTAGGTGTGGGCGCCGAAGTAGTCGCGCTGGGCTTGGAGCAGGTTGGCTGGCAGGCGGGCCGAACGGTAGCCGTCGTAGTAGCTCAGGGCCGACGAGAACGTCGGGACCGGAATGCCGTTTTCCGACGCGAGGCTCACGACTTTGCGCCAGTTGGTCTGTGCTTTCTGGATCGTCTTGTTGAAGTAGGCGTCGAGGAGAAGGTTCGCGAGCTTCGGGTTCCGGGCGTAGGCCTCGGTGATCTTTTGGAGGAACGCGGCGCGGATGATGCAGCCGCCGCGGAAGATCTGGGCGATCTGGCCGAAGTTGAGTTTCCAACCGTATTCGCCCTGCGCGGTGCGCATGAGCTGGAAGCCCTGCGCGTAGGAGCAGATCTTCGAGCAGTAGAGGGCGTCGTGGATGGCGGCGATGAGCTCCTTCTTCTTGGCGGCGGGGACTTTTTTGATCTTCGGGCCTTTGAGAACTTTGGAGGCGGCCACGCGCTCGTCCTTGATCGCGGAGAGGCAGCGGGCGAAGACGGACTCGGCGACGGTCGGGGCCGGCACGCCCATATCGAGGGCGTTGACGGAGGTCCATTTGCCGGTGCCTTTTTGGCCGGCGGTATCGAGGACGATGTCGACGAAGGGCTTCTTCGTGATTGGGTCCTTCTGCTTGAGGATGTCGGCGGTGATTTCGATCAGGAAGCTGTCGAGCGCGCCCTTGTTCCAGGTGGTGAAGATCTCGCCCATCTCGGCGGGCTTGAGGCCGAGGAGGCCCTGCATGAGGGAGTAGGCCTCACAGATCATCTGCATGTCGCCATACTCGATGCCGTTGTGAACCATCTTCACGTAGTGGCCGGCGCCGTTTTCACCAATGTAGGTGGTGCAGGGCACGCCGCCCTTGACGGGCTTGCCGGGGGTGGCGCCCATGATGGGCTTGCCGGTCTTCTTATCGACCTTCGCGGCGATGGCGGTCCAGATGGGCTTGAGCTCATCCCAGGAGGATTTCTCGCCGCCGGGCATCAGGGATGGGCCGAAACGCGCGCCTTCTTCACCGCCGGAAACGCCGGAACCGATGAAGCGAAAGCCTTTTTCCTTGAGGGCTTTTTCGCGCCGGATGGTGTCGGTCCAGAGGGCGTTGCCGCCGTCGATGATGATGTCACCGGGCTCGAACACGGCAGTGAGGCCGTCGATCACCGCATCGGTGGCCTTGCCGGCTTGGACGAGGATGATGGCCTTGCGGGGCTTGGAGAGGGAGGCGGCGAATTCCTCGAGGGTCTTGCTTCCGACGACTCCGCCGGGCGTGTTGGGATTTTCCGCGACGAACTTCTCGGTCTTCTCGGTCGTGCGGTTGTAAACCGAGATCTGGAAGCCGTGGTCGGCGATATTAAGGGCGAGGTTTTGACCCATCACGGCGAGGCCGATGAGTCCGATGTCGGAGTGCGTTTTGGCCATAAAGAGAGAAAAGGGTTACCTAGCTTCGGCGCCGAAACCAACCCGTTTTTGCAGGCATGACAGAAAATGTCGTCACCCCAGCGGTGCCGGGCGCTTCCGTGGCCATGAGGCCGCTCAGGGCTTGGGGGCGGTCTGCTGCTTGGCTTTGTAGCCAGCCTTAGTCGGGAAAAAGCCGGATAATTTATCGACGACCGGCGTCAAAAACTTGGGTTCGTTGCGCTCGTAGATCCAATTGAAACCGACGACTGAAATGATGATTAGGGAAAGGACGGCCAGCACGACCTTGTTGGTGCCGGCAAGTTTACGCATCACGATGACCACGCCCACGATGATCAGGACGGCGAGGGCGACGTTGATCCAGAAGGCGGTGGGGATCTTCTGCAGCTTTTCAGCGGCGGTGACTGCGAACAGATACATGCGGCGATGGATAAGGGGCCCTTCCGATGACACGAGGGCGAAAGCGGGCGCTGCGCAGATTTGCTTAAATTTTGACGCCCGCCGCGTGCTCACCACGGGTCGCGCAGTTGATCCACACCGTGGCGCCGTCGGCGTAGTGCTCTTTTTTCCAAACCGGCACGCGCGCTTTGGTCTCGTCGATGAGGTAGCGACAAGCGTCGAACGCCGCGCCGCGATGCGCGGCGGTCACGCCCACCCACACCGCGAGATCGCCGATCTTGAGCGCGCCCACGCGGTGCACGCAGATTGCGCCGCAGGTGGCGAATTTAGCATGCGCTTCCGCGATGATGCGCGCGCCTTCTTTTTCGGCGAGCGGTGCGTAGGCCTCGTAGTCGAGCGCGAGCACGGGATGGCCGTCGTTGTGGTCGCGCACCCAACCTTCGAAGGTGACGCATGCGCCCGCGTGCGCATCGGCCAGCGTGCGTTGGAGTGCGGCGGGGTCGAGGGGTTCGGTCGAGATGCGAAACATGGTCGTCGGAAAAATTAAACTACATGGATGGGCCGATGCTCCGGCTCAGCCTCCCGCCACCGGAGGGATAAACACCACGGTCTGTCCCTCGCGCAACGGCGTTTCCCACGCGACGAATTCTTCGTTGATCGCCGCACGCACACGGTCCGTTGGTAGCGTGAAACCGTGACGCGCGCGCAGTTCTTCGTAAAGCGCAGCGGCGGTCGTTGCCGGCGTGGCGAGACTTTCGCGGGCGAGGCCGCGCTGCTCGCGGAGGATGGCGAAGTAGTGGATGTTAACTGTGATCATTGGTGCTTCGGTGCCTCACGCACTGGGCGTTGTCCGGATGTCGCTCTTGCCGCCGGTTTTTTCAAGCAGGCGCACGTCTTTGATGACGATGTCGTGGCTCACGGCTTTGCCCATATCGTAGAGCGTGAGCGCGGCGATCGTCGCGCCGGTGAGCGCTTCCATTTCAACGCCCGTCTTCGCGTGCGTCTCCGCCGTGCAGGTGATCATGACCTCGGTCGAGCCGTCGGCGGCGGGCGGGCGGCTCTCGATTTGGATTTTACAGTCCTCGAGGGGCAGCGGGTGGCAGAGCGGGATGAGTTCGCTGGTTTTCTTTGCCCCCATAATGCCGGCGAGAATCGCCGTCTGAAAAACCGGCCCTTTCTTCGTCGCGATGTCGCCGTCGCGCAGCAGCGTCGCGAGTGCGGGCGGCAGCACCACGATCGCGACGGCGCGTGCGACCCGATGCGTCACGACTTTCGCACCGACATTGACCATCGCGGGCTGACCTTTGGCGTCGAGGTGGGAGAGCATCGCGGGCATTTCATGCACGAACGTCGCGCGCTCAACGTTCAACTTTCAAACCCCGGCGGAAATTCGATCTCAAACCCACGGCGTAAATGGCACCACCGTGCCCGCGGGAAACTCATCCTGCTCTGCGGGTAATTCGACAAAGCCATCCGTGCCGACGAGTCCCGCGAAATCGCCGGACGTGTTCACCGTCTCCGGCGACGCCAGCAATTCCGCGCGCGGGCCACTGCTCAACGTCACCGGCATCAAGCTCGCGAGCTTCGGCTTGAACGTCACCGGCGCGGCCAAGGCCACCCTGCGCGCTACGACGGCGGTCGCGCCGCTCGCGTGAGCCAGCGCCGGCAGCACGTAGCGGTGCAGGCAGGTGTAGCTCGAAACGGGATTACCCGGCAGTGCGAAGACCGGCGTCGCGCGCGCGCTCAGCCCGAACCAAAACGGCTTGCCCGGACGCTGCGCCACGCCGTGGAAAATTTTCTTTACGCCCTGACGCGTCAGCTCCTCGGGGAGAAAATCGAATTTCCCTTTCGAGACGCCGCCCGTGATCAGCAGCACGTCGTATTCGGCGAGCAGGTGCCACAGCAGGTGCTCGATCTCGTGCCGCACATCGCGCACGTGAAAGCGTTCCACCCGCGGATAACCCGCCAGCGCGAGCGCCGCCCGCAATGCGTGATCGTTGCTCCTCCGGATCTGGTGTGGCGCCACGGCCGCCTCGACCTCCACCAACTCATCGCCGGTCGTCACGATCGCGATTTTCGGCGAATGCGCGACGGTGAGCGTCGCGTTGCCGCACGCCGCCGCCACCGCGATTTCTCGGCCGGTCATCCGCGTGCCGGCGCGCACGATCACCGTGCCGGCGCGATGATCGCTGCCGCGTCGGTGCAGGGCGTTACCCGTCAAAAATTCTCCGGCGGTTTCGCTGACCGTCATCGCGCCGCTCGCCGCCTTCGTCGTTTCCTCGTAAGGCACCACGCAATCCGCGCCCGTCGGCAACACCGCGCCCGTCATGATTTCCACGCACGCGTCCGCCGCCGCGCCGAGCGTCCGCGGCACCATGCCGGCCGCTTGCACCCCTTCGATCCGAAATATCCGAGTCCCCGCCCCCAGTGCTGACGCGCGCAACGCATAGCCGTCCATCGTCACGCGATCAAACGGCGGCAGATCGCGGTCCGCGCGCAGGTCCGCGCGCAGCACCCGCCCGTGCACCGTCGCGAGCGGGCAATCCTCGCGGTGGAACAGGGGAATATTTTCGCGGATCAGCCGCTCGGCTTCGCTGGGGGTGAGCATGGGGTGGGTGCGGTGTTGGCTTCACCGTTTGTTTCCGAGCGCCCGCGCCGGGGCGAACGAAAATTCGTCGTTTCCTTTGCCAACCGCACTCCGCCACATTCCCTGCTCCCTCATGTCCGGCCCCCGCGACCAATTCCAGCGCCCCCTCCGCGATCTCCGCATCTCGGTGACCGACCGTTGCAATTTCCGTTGTCCCTATTGCATGCCGAAGGAGGTCTTTGGCCCTGGGCACGCGTTCCTGCGCGATCCGCAGCTCATGACGCTCGCCGAGCTCACCCGCATCGCGAAGGCCTTCACCACGCTCGGCGTCGAAAAAATCCGCCTCACCGGTGGCGAACCGCTCCTGCGTCCCGACGTCCCCGATCTCGTCCACGCCCTCAAGCACGACCTCGGCCTGCGCGATGTCGCCCTTACGACCAACGGCTGGCTCCTCGAAAAACTCGCGCCCGCCCTCCGCGCCGCCGGCCTCGACCGCGTCAACGTCTCCGTCGATTCCCTCGACGACACCACCGCCGGCAAACTCAACGGCCTCGGTTTCAGCGTCGCCCGCGTCCTGCGCGGCATCGATGCCGCCGCCGCGCTCGGCCTCCCCGTCAAAATCAACTGCGTCATCCAACGCGGCGTAAACGACGGCGAACTCCTCGAGCTCTGCGACTATTTCCGACAACGCGGCCACACCCTCCGCTTCATCGAGTTCATGGATGTCGGCAACACCAACCACTGGACCGTAGAGCGCGTCGTGCCCGCCCGCGAACTCGTCGCGCGCATCGCCGAAAAATGGCCGCTCGAGCCCGTCGGCCCCGCCTACCGCGGCGAGGTGGCCTCGCGCTACCGCTACACCGACGGCCGCGGCGAAATCGGCCTCATCAGCTCCGTCACCGAGCCGTTCTGCCGCGACTGCCACCGCGCGCGCCTTTCTGCCGATGGCAAACTCTTCACCTGTCTCTTCGCCTCACTCGGCTGGGACGTGCTCGGCTGCCTGCGGGCCGGCGCCGACGACACCGAACTCGCCGCCTACCTCGCCCGCATCTGGCGCGGCCGCGAAGACCGCTACAGCGACGAACGCGCCGGCCTCCTCGCCGCTGGCGAATCCCGCGCGAAGATCGAGATGAGCTACATCGGCGGGTGAGATTAAATCGGCGGCTTGTCTACACCTCGGCACCGCATTTTGTGTGTAGCCATGAAGCGCACCAACATCGTCCTCGATCAGACTCTCGTGCGCCAAGGTTTGAAGCACACCGGCCTGAAAACCCGGCGCGCCTTGGTTCATCACGCGCTGACCGAGTTGGTGCGGCGTGAACAACCGCTCGGGTTTCTCGCGCTCAAAGGCAAAGTGACTTGGTCCGGCGACCTCGGTCGGATGCGGGCCAAACGGGTCTCATGAAGGTATTGGTCGATTCGACCGTCTGGAGTGATTTCCTGCGCGGTCGCGCGACAGCGCAGACGGCGAGACTGGAGCAATGCCTGCAAAACCGCGACGACCTCTGCTGCTGCGGCTTTGTCTTGGCGGAAGTATTGCAGGGCGTCCGGACCGAATCCGAATACGTCGCCACCAAGCGCCAATTTGAAACCCTGGTTTATCTGGAGGATGACCGCTCGAACTTCGAGCTGGGTGCGACGGTTTACCGCGAACTGCGCCGCAAGGGTGTGACCATCCGAAACTCCATCGACTGCCTCATCGCGGCCGTCGTGATTCAGCACGGCGTTCACCTGCTGGAAAACGATCGAGACTACCGTTTCATCGACCAGCACTATCCACTCAACCGGCTATAGTTTGGTGCGCTCCCTTTTATGAACATCACCGACATTCCCTTTGGCACCACCGATTGGAGCACCGTCGAAGCGACCGAGCATCCCGGCACCACCGGCAAGGCCTTTTGGCGCACGCGACAGTTTGGAAATATTCGGGTCCGCCTGCTAGAATACACGCCCGGCTATCTCTCCGATCACTGGTGTTCCAAAGGCCACATCCTCTTCTGCGTCGAAGGCCAGCTCGACACCGCGCTCGCCGATGGCCGCACGTTCACGTTGAAACCCGGCATGAGCTATCAAGTCGCCGACGGCGCCGAACCGCACCGCTCGTCCACGGCCATCGGCGCGAAGCTCTTTGTGGTGGATTGAGTTTTCTCAGTCGGCGGGAGCCGGCGCGCTCAGGATCGGTGCGTTCCCCGTTCAGGAAACGCCCTGCGGAGCGATGCACGGAATCGGCTCGTTGCGATTTCTGCGATAGACGCCGAAACCCCGTCCATCGGTCGTTAGCACCCGGCGGCGCGGATGCAATTCGCTCAGGCGGACTATGCAGGCGTCGGCCAGTTGCGCACGCTCTCCGTAGCGGGACATGAAGGCGCGGATTCTTCCGACTTCCCGTGGCAGCAGTGGCACCATCTCAAGCGCACCCAGCTCGACCATTTCAAAAATCCGCACTGCCGCCGCACCACCGCCCAGCAAATAAACCGCCTCCGACAACACCGCCTCGCACGTGACCATCGGCCCGGGTAGTTCGTTGAACCGCGCCACCGACCACTCGTGCCATTGGTCGCTCTCGTCCAAGAATCCGACGAGCGGCCCCGTATCGAGCAGGATGCCGTCAGGCGCGGCCATAGCCGGCCAACGTCTTGATTTTGCGTCCCGTCTTCACACTGCCCGCGAGATGCCCGACCAGATCAGCCAACGACTTCCGCTCCGGATCTACACGTTTGAAAACATAAACTCCGCCGCTCGCGTCCCGCACCAAAACCTCATGGCCGCTCGCGGCGGCTTTGCGGTGGCGGGCCAGGTTGCGACTGAATTCGCGGAGCGTGGTCGTCATGTCGGACACGTTTGTCCGACATTAAAGTGGGTCAAGTCCTACGCCGCCGCGCGCGCCCGCGCCGTGGCTAAAATCTTCAGCAGCGCCGCGAAATCTTCGTCGCGCGAGGCGCTGTGGATCACGAACTCAAATTTCGGCGCTTCCATTAGCTCAGCCTCAGCCGTGGCCATTCGGCGCGCGATCTCGGCGTCGTCGTCCTGACCGCGTCCGCGGATGCGCGCCACGAGTTGCTCGTGATCGAGCAGGATGAAAATCGCGGCCATCGCGCGCTGGAGCACGATGGAGTGCTCGGCTGCCTGATGCAGGCTCGCCACGCCCTGCACATCGAGATTGATCGCGAGGCTTTGCCCACGTTTCAGTGGCTCGATCACGCTCGCCTTGAGGGTGCCGTAGCGTCGCTCGCCGTGGACCCAGGCCCATTCGAGGAATTCGTCCGCCGCGATCTTCGCATCGAACTGCTCGGGTGTAAGAAAATGATAGTGGACGCCGTTTACTTCGCCCGGCCGCGGCGCGCGCGTGGTCGTCGTGATGACGCGCTCAAAACCCGGCACCTCGTGCACGATCCGGTCGCACAGCGTGCTCTTGCCCGATCCTGCCGGGCCCGCGAGGACGAGGAGCACCGGCGCGTTGTTAATGGAAGTAGGAGAGGGTGCCGACATGCGAAAATGAGGTGTCTACGTTCCGAATCGCTCCACGCCGTCGCTCAGTAGGTGAACGCCACGATGCACAACAACAGTCCGTAGCCCGCTGCCACACCGCCCGCGATCTTCGCGCGGCTTGGCACCACGAAGAGCCAGTTCAACCAGTCGCGCATGCGCCAGGGTTGTGCCCCGAGCCAGATCGCCGCCGCAATCGCGGCATACACGAGGCTCACCATGAGCAGCCGCTGCGGCTTGGCCCATTCCATGTAGGCGGGATCGAGGAGCGGCGTCGCGCCCAGCAAAATGATCGCACACAGCCCGCGCACAGAGAGGAAATCCGGCACGCACTTGAATGCCAGCACCGCGATGATCAGAAAGCCCACGAAGAGCAGTTTCCTATATTCGCCCATGTCGGCCATCGAGAGATTCCAGATGTTAAACAAGAACCACGCCGCACCCACGCCGAAGAAAACGTAGGTCGCCGCCGTGGAGCGCGGGAAGGATTTCAGCGCGGCGCCGACCATCGAATTGCCGAGGAGCAGCGGAAGGCCGAGCACGAGCAGGATCAGACCGGGAATAAGCGTGGCGACAGTGAGTGACATCGGAAGGTTCTAAAGAAAGGAGAGCGGGTGGGGGCGGCGCGGTTTGTTATTCACACTTCGACGCCTGCGAGCACCAGCTCGCCATAGAGCGTGCTCACGCTCGCGCGGTCGATCTTGAGCGGCACGAGCTGGCCGATGAGGCGCGGATTGGCGTCGAAGATGCACACGCGATTGCCGCGCGTGCGGCCGGTGAATTTCTTCCCCGTCTTGTCGGGGCCCTCGACGAGGACTTCCTCGACGGTGCCGACGAGGGTAGCGTTGCGGCGGACGGAGTTTTGCTGGAGCAGTCCGAGCAGCGTGGCGTTGCGCGCCTCTTTCACCTCGTCGGAAATCTGGTCGCCCATCACCGCCGCCGGTGTGCCCGTGCGGATCGAATACTTGAAAACATAAGCCATGTCGTAGTTGGCCCGCTCGAAGAGTTCGCGCGTCTGTTCGAATTCCTCGTCCGTCTCGCCGGGGAAATTGATGATGATATCCGTCGAGAAATACATGTCCGGCCGCACCGCGCGCAACGCCTCGATGATTTCAAAATAACGCTCGCGCGTATAAGGCCGGTTCATCGCGCGCAGGATGCGGTTGCTGCCCGACTGCATCGGCAGATGCACATAGCCGCACAACTTCGGCAGCCGCCCATATGCCTCCACGAGGTCCTGCTTAAACCCGCGCGGGTGCGGCGACGTGAAGCGGATGCGCTCGATGCCGTCGATCGCGCTCACGCGCTCTAACAACTGCACGAACGGCGAAATCCCATCCGTATGCACATAGTCGCGCCGGCCGTAGCTCGTCACGATCTGCCCGAGCAGCGTCACCTCGCGCACGCCGCGAGCCGCGAGTCCGCGGCACTCCGCCACGATATCGTCCATCGGACGCGAGCGCTCGTCGCCGCGCGTCTTCGGAACGATACAGAACGCGCAGTCCATGTTGCAGCCCTGCTGAATTGAAACGAACGCGCTGATCTGCGGTGGCACGTCCACGCCATCGTTTTCCGCCCCACCGGCTGCGTTGCTCTCCGCCGCGACATCCTGCGACAGCACATGATCGCGGATCGTGTTCTGCGAACCCGCTTCCTCCGCGATATCCACGATGCTGGTCGCCAACGGCACGCCCGCGGCCCGCGCCGCACGGATGTTTTCCAAATACTCCGGCACCTGATGAAATTTTTGCGTGCCCACGATCAGGTCCACGTCGGGCAACTTGTCCAAAAGTTCGGCTCCGCGGTTCTGCGCCATGCAGCCGAGAATCCCGAGCACGAAGTCCGGCTGCTTCCGCTTGCGGTGCGCGATGTTAGCCGCCTTACCGATGGCCTTCTGCTCCGCCGCGTCGCGCACGCTGCACGTGTTGAGCAGCAACACGTCGCAATCGTCCTCGCTCGCCACGATCCGATAGCCCCGGGCGCG
This sequence comes from Opitutaceae bacterium, assembly GCA_025355125.1. GTDB lineage: Bacteria > Verrucomicrobiota > Verrucomicrobiia > Opitutales > Opitutaceae > Tous-C4FEB. The sequence continues at coordinate 13,128 of JANXLP010000538.1, forward strand.
CAGCATCGCCGCGACCGCCTCGCTGTCGCGCTCGTTCATCTGGCACCCGTAGGTCTTGATGTGGACTCGGTTCATCCGTGGGAGGGCTTTAAGTAAACGCCCTTCCCCGAGGGTCAAACGGGAAACCGGCGTCTTTCGAGTGGGAGCGCGACCGCCCCCGGTCGCATTCCGAAATCCGTTGGCCGGGGGCGACCGCGTTCCCGCCGTATCCCCGCCCCGCCGCCCGCTGGTCTCATCGCTAGACTCACGCTAGACTTATCACTCCACCGCCCTTGACTCATCGCTGGACTCATACTTGCCTTACTTCGCCATGGCCTTCGCCCCCCGATTCACCGTCACCGCCCGCCTCCTGCGGGAGCTGGAGACCATCGCCGACCTGAAGGCCAAGATCGCCTCCGCCGCCATCCAGGTCACGTGGACGCCCCGTCTCCAGCAGGACAGCCGCCAGCGCGGCGCCCACGCCTCCACCGCCATCGAGGGTAACCCCCTCACGCTCGCCGAGGTCCGCGCGCTCGAGGGTGGCGCCCCGCTGCCCGACCACACCGAGCGCGCGCAACGCGAGGTCCTCAACTATTTCGCCAGCCTCCGCTGGGTCGAGAAACGCGCCAAGCAGCCCAAGCCCATCACCCACGAGGATATCTTCCGCCTGCACCAGCTGCTCGCCGATGGCGTCATGGATCAGGGCGAGGCCGGCCGCTACCGCACCATCGCCGTGCGTGTCGGCAAACACCTGCCGCCCGCGCCCGATATGGTCTCCGGCCTTATGCGCGAACTCCTCGCTTGGTGGAACGGCCCCAGCGCCGAGTGGTCGCCCGTGCTCACCTCCGCGATCCTCCACTACCAGTTCGAGGACATCCACCCCTTCGCCGACGGCAACGGTCGCGCCGGCCGCATGCTCGCGCTCTGGGAACTCTACCGCCGCGGCTTCGACACGCACCACATCTTCTCCATCGACGAGTTCTACGGCGAAGACCGCCCGCGCTACTACGCCGGCCTCGCCGCCGTGCCCGGCGCCGGCGGCGACCTCACCGCATGGCTCGAATACACCACCGAAGGCGTGCGCACGACCCTCGAGCGCGTGTGGCTGCGCGTGCAACAACTCGCCGCCAAATCCGGCCCGAAGAAAACCGTCCTGCGCCCCAGCCAAGAAAAACTCCTCCGCCTCCTTCGTGACCACCACGAAGGACTCGCCCCCGCCGAGATCTGGGCGGCGCTCGCCGTTACGAAACAGGGCGCCGCCCACATCCTCGCCCCGCTTCTAAAAACGAAACTCATCCGCCGCGTCGGCACCCGCAAAAACGGCCGCTACCTCCTCGCCTGATCGCGGGTGAACGGCCCCGTGATGCAAGTATCCGGAAAAAGTTTGTCACTTAATAGGTGACAAACTTTTCGCCCGATTTTACTCGGGAAGCGCGGGCTTTTCTTTTGCGCGGTCGGTGGCCACCTTCCCGCCACCATGCGCCGCCTTCCCTGCGCTTTTGCGCTCGTTCTCTTTCCCTTTTTCGCCGTCCTCCGCGCCGCCGAACCCGCCCCCACCGCACCCGAGGCTCTCATCCTCTTCGTCGGTGACCAACACTCCGCCTACGAGCGCACCGCCCAGCTCGTCGCCCACGTCGACCGCTTGCGTGAGGCCAATCCCAGTGTGCCCTTCGCTGTCATCATCGACGGCGACTCCCTCGAATACGGCAACGTCGTGGCCCGCCGCAGCGCCGGTGCGATCGACTTCGCGATGTTCGCCGCGCTCGCCCGCCGCGCGCCCACGATCCTGAACCTCGGCAATCACGAGCCCGAGTTCTACGCTGTGGACGACACCGTTGCTCGCATCCAGGCCACCGGCGTCACCGTCATCAGCAACCTCCTCAACCGCGCCACCCAAAAACCCTTTGCCCCCGCCTCGACCCGCCTCCGTCTCGGCACCCGCGAAGCCACCGTCGTCGGCCTCGCCACCGACAAACTCTCCACCTACCGCGCCGCCATCCGCCCGTCCCTCGACCTCGCCGACCCCGTCGTCTGGGCCAAAGCCAACCTTCCCGCGCTCTTCCCCGCCGACACCCCGCTCCCGATCCTCCTCACCCACATCGGCCTCACCGCCGACCGTGCCCTCCTTGAACTCATCCCCGACGGCACGCTCTTCGCCGGCGCGCACGATCATTTGCGTTTCGTCCATCGAGCCGGCCGCACCGCCTACTTCCACTCCGGCTCGTGGAACGACGGCTACTCTCTCGCCACCCTGCGCAACTCGCCCGCCGGCAAACCCCAGTGGACCGTCGAACAATTCCCCATCGCCGCCACCGATCCCGCCGACCCCGACCTCGCCGCACTCATCAAAAAAATCTCCGCCCAACACCTCACCGCCGAAGACCTTGCCGTCCTCGGCCGTAATCCCACCCCCGCCGCCCTCGCGCCCGCCGACGCGGCCCGCTTCGTCGTCGCCGCGCTCCGCACCGGCGCCCACGTCGATGCCGCCGTCATCGGCGCCACCACCT
>JANXLP010000581.1 GCA_025355125.1 Opitutaceae bacterium
TCTGCGGTCTCGGGCATATTCGGGTCGAGCAACTTGAAGGAACCGTGGTCGACGCTCTGTCGGCTGTCGGACAGCATCAAAGAATAATTCAGGCGACGTTGGATGCGTCGTCCGGACAAAAGTCCCCCGAGCAGGCTCAGCGAGAGGCGAGATTGCAGGCAGTGACGTTGAGATGTAACGAGATCGATGAAGACGTGGCCTGGCTGGACGAGCTACAGAAAGACAAAAGCCGCCCTGAAGTCCTGAAGCGAATGCTCGACAAAGCGGAGCGCGCTCTAGCGGAGCAGCGCAAACTAAAGGATGAAAAGCGGGTTTTGGAGTTAATGATCCAGCGTGATGGAGAAAAAGCTATGAGCCGGGAGGCCGTGGCTAAGGGACTCTCCGATTTCAGTCGAGTTGTTCAGGCGCTACCTTCGCAACAACGCGGTGAGCTTCTCCGTCTTTTGGTGGTCCGCCTCGTGGTTAAACCTTGGGCGGGTGAACAACAGGGAATCCACGACGGCGCGGTGGTCGTCACCCAAGATGCCGGAACGAGACGCTATTCGATTAAAATAACTCTAGCCGAAAGCTCCTTACTGACGACCGACTTAACCGATTCGGTCGACATTTCGACTTTCAAGAAAAATGGCTGCCCGGGTAGGGGTCGAACCTACGACCAAGTGATTAACAGTCACCTGCTCTGCCACTGAGCTACCAGGCAATTTACTTCGCAAGACCCATGCCTTGCAGAAGAAGGTGTGAAAAACAGAAGCGAGACGGGGCTTGTCAATGCTCCTTTTGGCCTCGGTGGATAAAAATCACGGGGCCTTCAAACTTTTGATTGCTTTAACCCCCGCCATTTCTATCTCTTCAACTCTTTTCCACTACGCCTGCCCCCGATTCCCGGGGTCTCAGGGGGAACGAAACCATGAAAACTCAGCTCTCGCTCACCGTTACTCCGCGCATCCAAACCGGTCGCAGCGCCTCGCGTCGCGTGCGCAAGGCCAACGCCATTCCTGCGATCCTTTACGGAAAGCACACCAGCCCTGAGAAGCTCTCGGTTGATACCCCCGAATTCGTCCGCCTTTTAAAGGTCGTTTCGGGTCGTGCGGTGCTCATCGAGCTCCAGCAGGCCGGCAAAGCCGAGAAGGCGCTCTCCTTCCTCCAGGAAATTCAGCGCGATCCTATCACCGACAAATATCTCCACCTCGACCTCCAAGAGGTTAAGCCCAACGAGAAGTTCGAAATCCGCGTCCCCGTCGTGGCTGCGGGCGAATCGTTCGGTGTTAAAAACCAGAATGGCGTGCTTGAGATGAACGCCCACACCCTGCGCGTTCGTTGCTTCCCGAAGGATCTGCCTGAGTCCATCAACGTTGATGTGACTGAGCTTAAGGTCGGTGAGACTATTAAAGTCTCCGAGCTGAAGCCGATCCCTGGTGTCGATTTCCTTGATTTCAAGGGCCAGCCCATCGTGTCGTGCGTCGAGCCCGTCGCCGAAATCGTGCAGGAAGTCGTGGCTGCCGCGACTCCCGCCGATGGTGCCGCAGCTCCCGCTGCTGGTGCCGCTCCTGCTGCCGGTGCTGCTCCCGCTGCCGGCGATGCCAAAGCCGCTGCACCCGCCGCCAAAGCTGGTGCCGCGCCTGCCGCCGGTGCCAAGCCCGCTGCTCCCGCCAAGAAGTAAGCGTTTTCCGACCGCTGGCGCGCCGTCTCAACCACGGCTCGCTAAGCGGATGTTCTTTGAGTCATGTCCATTTCGCTCGTCGCCGGTCTGGGAAATCCAGGCCGCGATTACGCGAATACCCGCCACAACCTCGGTTGGGTTGTTCTCGAGGCTCTCGCCCAAAAGCAGGGGCTCTCGTGGCAAAACAAGCCGAGCTTTGAGGCCGAGATCGCCCGTTGGGATTATGCGCCCGGTCGCACCCGCTGGTTGGTCAAGCCGCTGACGTTTATGAACGAAAGCGGTCGCTCGGTCGCTGCAGTCGCGCGCTATTATAAGCTGCCCACTGCGGAGATCGCCGCGATCTACGACGATATCAATATCGACGTAGGTTTTGTCAAAGTGTCTGAGACGGGTAGTGCAGGGGGCCACAACGGTGTAGCCAGTCTGCTGGAGCACCTCGGGCTTGATTTTGTGCGTTTCCGTCTCGGAATTGGCCCAAAGCAGCCGAGCTCCATGGATCTCAAAGACTTCGTCCTCGGGAAATTTACGACAGATCAAAGTATTTTAATTCAACAAAAACTCACTCACACCATCGAAGGCTTGGAACTGCTGCTGAATCGCGGCGCTTCCTTTGCCATGAATCAACTCAACCGCCGAGACCCATCTCCATGAACCCGACCAAACGTAACTACCGCGCGACCTTCATCATCGACAACCGTGGTAAGGAAGAATCCGTCGATCAGATCATCGACGGCGTGAAGCAAGTCATCACTGCCGTTCAAGGCGACGTGACTGCCGTCGACAATATCGGCCGCCGCGATTTCGTGCGCGTCACCGATCCCAAGCTCACCGGCGCGACCTACGTGCACATCTCGTTCAGCTCGCCCGCTGAAGGCCCCGGCCAGCTCAAGGAGCGCCTCCGCCTGAATCACAACGTCTACCGCACGTTCGTCGAGTCCGTCTAATTTTCGAATCGTCGTCGGAGTAGTCCCATGGCCTACCTCAACAAAGTCTTCCTCATCGGTAACCTCACACGCGATCCCGAACTCCGGGTCACGCCGAAGGGCACTGCCATTTGCCAGTTTGGCTTGGCCGTGAACCGTCAGTTCAAGGATGAGTCCGGCGCGACGCGTGATGAGACGACGTTTATCGACATCGAGGCATGGGGTAAACAGGGCGAACTCGTCGCCAAGTATCTCACCAAGGGCAGTCCCGCGATGGTCGAAGGCCGGCTTAAGCTCGATCAGTGGGAAGACAAACAGAGCGGCCAGAAGCGCTCCAAGCTCAAGGTCGTGCTTGATAACGTGCAGTTCCTCTCCACTCGCGGCGGCGCCGGTGGTGGGGCCGCTGGCGCTCCCGGAGCACCTGCGGATGACATCGATCAGACTTCTCCAGAGCGTCACTCACCGCCTTCCCGCGCCTCGGCGCCCAAGCCTCCTGCGGCCGGTAACATCGATGAAGATGTGCCGTTTTGATCTGTCGCGCCTTTACTCCCGCACCCTAAATTTCAATTAATACACACTAAAATGGCTACCAGCGAAATCCTCCTCATCAAGCCCGTCGAAGGTCTCGGCGGCGAAGGCGACCAAGTTAAAGTGCGCGCCGGTTACGCACGTAATTATCTCCTCCCTCGCGGCTTTGCCGCGCCCGTAACTACGGCGAACCGCAAGCAGGTCGAGGCGCTTAAAAAGCGTCGCGCCGAGCGCGAGTCCCTTGAACTCAATGGCGCTCAGGAGCTCGGCAAGAAGCTCGAGAAGACCAGCCTCGCATTCGCCGTGAAGACGGGCGAGGGCGGCAAGATGTTCGGCGCGATCACCGTGAACGACATCCACGACAAGCTCGTCGCGGCGGGCTTCACGATCGAGAAGAAGCGCATCCATCTCCACACCCCGGTCAAGACGCTCGGCAAGCACACCGTCAAGGTGAAGCTCCACGCCGACGTCTCGGTCGAGCTCAGCTTCGATGTCGTTTCGGAGAACCCGATCGACGTTCCTGCGCCCGAGGCCAAGCCAGCCGCCAAGAGCGACAAGAAATAAGTCGTCGCGTATTTTATCAGAGAAGGCCGCGTCAGATGACGCGGCCTTCCTTTTTTCTGAATCGTTTGTGGACAAGTCGGGATTGCTGAGCGTCCCCGCTCACCCCTGATTTTAAGAACCCGCATGGCTGACGAATCTCCCAAATTTAACCGACGCTCGGACAGGAAGGATAACGCTCCCGATCCGTTCGTCGGTCGCACGGCGCCCCACAGTTTGGAGGCGGAGGAATACTTGCTGGCCTGCTGTTTGTTGGACGGTGCGGACGTGATCTCGCGGTGCTTGGAAGCCCGCATCAGGCCAGAGTCGTTTTACTTGGCGGCACACGGGATCGTTTATGAGCGTTTGCTGGATCTCTATAATCGCCAGACGCCAGTCGATGTAGCTGTTTTGGCTGAGGATCTAAAGACGATCAAGCAGCTCGATGCGGTCGGTGGTTTTGCGTTTCTTACGCAAATCAGCAGTCGGATTCCCACCACGGCGCAGGCGGGATATTTTATCGAGAAGGTTCGCGAACTGCACCTGCTGCGTGAGTTGATCCGTTCGGCCACGGGCGCGGTGGAGGAATGCTATGCGTTCACGGGCGGCATCGATGAATTTGTCGATCAGGTCGAGCAACGCATTTTTAATGTAACTCAGAACCGTGTGAGCGAAAGTGCGAAGCACATGCGTGAGCCCACGCGTGAGGCGATGAGCGTCATCACGAAGATGATGATGAAGAAGGGTGAGATGACGGGCGTGACTTCGGGCTTCAAAGACCTTGATGCACTGACTTGGGGGTTTCAGCGCCA
>JANXLP010000584.1 GCA_025355125.1 Opitutaceae bacterium
GGCCTGCGCGGCGAGTTCGGCGGTGGCCGCGCGGCGCTGGAGCGCGAGTTCGCGCGCCTCGATCACGCGCGTCTCGAGGAGTGGCGTGAGGCCGGCGGGATCGCGTTGGAGAAAGAGTTCGCGGAGCGCGGCGTAGCGCGCGGCGACCTCGGCGGCGGCGGCTGCTTTTTCCTGCGCGGCGAGGAGACCGTAGGCGAGTGTGCGGGCGCGGACGCGGAGCGCGGCTTGGAAGCGCGCGAGGCCGAGCTCGGCGAGATCGAGCTGGCGATTGGCGATACTCTTGCGGAGCGCGAGGCGACCGGGCCATTCGAAGGTCTGCGCGAGGGAGACCGACCACGCAGCGCCTTCGCCGACGAGCACGCCGGCGGCATCGATGACGCGTTTGCGACCGACGGAGACCGTGAGTTCGGGATCGGCGCGGGTGGCGGCGGTGCGTTGACCGGCGCGCGCGGCGTCGATCTCGGCGGTGTAGAACGCGAGTTCGGGATTGTGGGCGACCGCGTCATTGATGAGCGCGTCGAGGGAAACGGGGTCAGAGACCGCACGGAGTGGTATCGCAGCGAGGAGAACGAAAAGGGAAATGGGCAGCTTCATAAAAATGCTTGGGATGGGCGCGCAGCCGGGAGGCCACGGCGGTTGGATTGAAACGTCCCGCGGCGGTTGGACGCGCGAACGGACACACAAAGCGGACTCGCGAGGGAGTCCGTTATGAAGCGAGTGCGGGCGCGCGCGCGGGCGGCGCGGCGCGGACTACGAAGTGCCAGGTGCGGGCCACTTCAGGTGGTGCGGCAACAAGCTCAGATACGCCGATCGTCGGCGGAGTCAGGTCCGGCGCGACAGGCAGAACGATAAACAAAGGGAAAAGTGCGACGAGCGCGGGCAACGACACCGTAGCTGTATTGGCGGCGAGTTTGAACGAGGCGGTTTCGATGAGGTCGCAGCTATCGCGCGAGCTTTCCTTTTCAGGATGGGCTTGATGCTCGTCGGCGCAGGCAAACGCATCCGCCATACCGGCCGCCTCCAACGCGCAGTGCAGCGTCGCGGGCAACCAAAGCGCCAGCATCAGCAGAACGACGACTTTGCGGAGGATTTTCACTAAAAGAAGCAAGAGGAAGTTGGAAACCGTCCCACGATGGCAAGCCGAGATGCGGTCAGCCCCGGTTAAAAAAAGCGCCAGACGCCACGCAGGAAGAACACGGCTCCCAAAACGATTAAGAGTATCGAGGACAGATAGGGAGCCCTTTGGGCGAGCCGGTTCCATGTATCCGAACGTTTCGAAACCGCTTTGATACCCCACGCGGCAACTACGCCGACGGTCACGAGCGTAAGGGCGAGTCCGACGCTAAATGCGGCAACGATCGAGAAGCCCAGGGTAAATTTCTTCAACTGCAGACAAATGAGCAGAATGGACAGCGCCGCCGGGCATGGCATCAACCCGCCCGTCAATCCGAAGAGGATGATTTGGGGCGTGGTGATCGTGCGCCCATCGAAACGACGGCGAATCTGCTCTGCATGCTCCCGGGCGTGTGCGTCGTCACCTTCCGCGTGGTGGTGATCCTCCGAGAAACTTACGGATACGGGACTTTCGCCCGACGGACCCCGCAGCACGGCTTCGACCCGGAATTCATGAGGTTCCGGGATTTCCTCGCGCGATTCCCAGTAACTCGCCTGCCGGAGAAACGTGAAGTTCCGGATGCTCCCATCGGGCCGGATGGTGCGGAGCCCAGCCGGTTCGACCGGCGATGTGGCGACGGCGATTCGGAAACGTGGCGGCACGCCATCCTCAAAAACACTGAGCTCCAGTGCACCGTCCGGCCCGTCGAGCGTCTTCGTCTCATCATGATGGTGGTGATGACCGCTATCTTTTCGCATCCGCCACAGCGTCCATACGGCCATGCCAATCACGATCAGGCCGGTGGCCATCAGGAAATAGGGCTCGGCGGTTTCTACGTTCCACTGGCTGCCAAAGCGCAGCGCCAGGGCGGCCAGCACCCAGATAACCAGCGAATGCGATGTCGCCGCCGCAAGCCCGAGCAGTGCCGCCTGCACGACCGTGCCGCGCACCGCGATAATGAAGGCGGCCATCATCGTTTTCGAGTGCCCGGGCTCCAGGCCGTGCAGCGCACCGAGGAGCACCGCCACCGGCAGGTAAACCCAGGCATGCGCGGCGTTCTGCTGGAGGAGGGCGTTAAAATCCATGGGAGGCATATGCCCCCCCCCCCCTTATTGAAGCAAGCCGAAATTTGCCGTTTGAACCGGGCCGGCGCGCCCGGCATAGCTCGCGCATGTCACATTCGCCCGAAGATCCCGAAGCTGATCGCCGCGCCCTACAGATCCGCCTGCGCAAAATCACCGGGCAGCTCAACGGCGTGGAGACGATGATCCAGAGTGACTACGACTGCGCCGAAGTGCTCAACCAGCTCGTCTCCGCCCGCCGGGCGATCAAGTCGCTTGCCGAAAAAATCATCCATGAACATCTGGAGCACTGCCTCACCGCGCCCGCTTCGACCGAACAGGGCCGCCGGCAGTTGCGCGAGGTGGCGCTGATGCTGAAACGTTACGTCGACTGAGCGCAGGCGCGTCACTCGGCAAGAGTGACCCGGCTGCGCAGACTTGCAGCAAACGGGCTGCTTCCGCCCCCGTTCGCTTACGTTTCCTGCCGCAAAATTTCCAACGGCGGGTGATCGGTGACACCGCGGCTCGTGAGCAGGCCCGTGACGACCGTGACCGTCGCCGCCATCGCGACCGCGCCGAGGATGAGCAGCGGCGGCGAGGAGGGCTCGATCTTGAACACGAAGTGCGCGAGGAGGGCGTTGCCCGCGATGGAGAGTCCGCCGCCCACGACCGCCGCGAGCACGCCGAGGATCGCGTATTCGACGAACTGAATTTGCACGAGCTGCCGGCGCGTCGCACCGAGCGTGCGCAGCAGCACCGTCTCGCGGATGCGCTGGTAGCGGCCGTTGAGCACGGCGCCGACGAGCACGATGATACCCGTGAGCACGGTAAACAGCGCCATGAACTGGATCACGAACGCGACTTTGGAGAAAATGCTGTCGAGCGCCTGCAAGATGAGTGCGAGGTCGATGGCCGTGATATTGGGGAACGCGCCGACGAGTGCGCGCTGGGCGTTGGCGGAATCCGTCGTCGAGGCCGTGCGCAGCGCGGCGACGAAGGTCTTCGGCGCGGCCTCGATGGCGCCCCCGGGGAACACGACGAAGAAATTCGATTCCAACCGCCGCCATTCCACGGCGCGCACGCTGGTGACTTTCGTCTTCACGGGCACGCCCTGCACGTCCCACTCGATCTCGTCGCCAAGGGTGAGTTGCAGGCTCTTCAGGAAACTTTCCTCGACCGAGATGGGCACGAGCGCCGCGCCCGGCGCGACCTGACCCTCGAATTTCCCGGCGACCACGCGCTCCGTGCCGCTAAGTTTGCTGCGATAGGTCGAGCGGTATTCGCGCCCGAGCATCCCGCTGGAGAGGCGCGGGCCGCCACCGCGATTGCCGCCGCCCGCCGGGGCCTTGCCCCGCTCGGCCCGTGGCGGGGCGGCTTCGTCGTCTCCGTCCGGCGTGGCCGCGCGCTTCGTCTGCCGCTCGCGCATGATCTCCTCGATCGCGCGCCCCTTCAGGGCCGCGATTTTCATCGTTACGATGGGCGCCGACTGGGTCACGGGCGCGCGGTTCTCGGCGGCGAGTTTGATGAACGGCTCGATCTGGTCGTCCTGAATATCGAAGAAGAGCAGGTTCGGTCGCGCGCCCTCGCCCGCGAGGTCGATCTGGTTGAGCAGCGTCGTGCGCGTGAGGTAGAGCGTGAGAATCAAAAACGTCCCCAGCCCCAGCGAGAGCAGCAGCAGCACCGTGCGGTTATTCGGTCGATGGAGATTCGCGATGCCTTGGCGGACCACGTAAGGCAGGCTGCGCGGCACAAATTTCCGCGCCGCCCAGGCGACGACTTGCGCGAGCCCGGCGAGCACACCGAAGCCGACCACCAACATGCCGGTAAAGCCGAGGGCGATGGTCCAGTTCCGCGTCTGCCAGTAGGCGAAACCCGTCACCGCCACCAGAATCAGCGCGCCCAAAATAATCCGCCACGGATCGGACGCCGAGCCCGTGCGCTCGACAAACGCCGAGCGCAGCGCCACGAGGGGCGAGACCCGCCGCACCGCCAGCAAAGGCAGCAGCGTGAAAAGAAAACTGATCACCAGGCCCGCGCCCATTCCCCGTCCCACCGCCGCCCACGAGATGAAGAAATCCACCTCGAACGGCAGCATGTTTTTCAACAGCATCGGCAGCAGCAGTTGCAACGTCAGCCCGAGCGCCGCGCCGAGCACCGCGCCGAATACGCCGAGCGCGAGCCCCTGCACGAGATACACCGAAAAACTCTGCCACGCGCTCGCCCCGAGGCAGCGCAGCACGGCGACCGTGGTGATCTTCTGCCGCACATAAACATGGATCGCGCTCGCCACGCCAATGGCGCCGAGAAACAGCGCGACGAAGCCCACGAGGTTGAGGAAGCCCTCGATGTTGGTGAGCGCCGCGCCGAGGTTCCGCTTCCGCTCCGCCACCGTGGAATATTGCAGGCGTTCGACCGGAAATTGTTTTCGCATCGCTCGCTCGACCGCCTCGCCATCGCTCGTCGGCGGCAGTTTCAGGAGCATGCGGTGCTGCGTGATGCTCTCGCGACTCGCGAGCCCCGTCGCCGCCAGCGTGTCGAGCGGCACGAACGCCCGCGGCGCAAACGTCGCGATGGCCGACGTCTCGCCCGGCACTTTCTTGATCGCGCCCACAATGGTAAACACCGCCTGGCCCAGCTTCACCGTGTCGCCGACCTTCACGCCGAATTGGGTGAGTAACGTCTCCTCAAGAATGACGACCAGTCCGCCCGCGCGAAGTTTGCCGTAGGCATCGGCCGGGGCTGTTTCGAACTCGCCGAAGAACGGGAAATTTTTCTCCACCGCCCGCACCTGCACGAGCCGCGTGGCGTCGTTCGCCGATTGAAAAACGAGCATCGAGGAAAACTCGCGCGTGCGCGATTGCTCGCCGCCGAGCCCCGCAAGATACGTGAGCACCGGCTCGGTAAACGTCGCCCGCGACGTCACCACGAGATCGGCGCCGAGCAGCCCCTTGGCCTGATCGTCGATGGCCTGTTTCAGGTTCACGGTGAACGAGCCGATGGCCACGAGCGCGGCGATGCCGAGCACCACCGAGAGCGAAAACAACAGCAACCGCTTCCGCGAAGCCCGCGAATCCCGCCACGCCATTTTAAGGATGAAAGTCATAGAGAGGAGTTGCCCACGGAACACACGGAATACACGGAAAATCAGAGCGCGAATCTCTCGTGCTCGACCATTGGGAAGTGCCCGAAGTTGACGAGCAGTCCGGCGCGGAGCCCGGTGGCGTTGAGATAATTCTGAACCTGCGCCCGGTGCTCGTCGGTGAGTTTGGACACGGCCTTCAATTCGACCAGCACCGTGCCGAAGCAGATAAAATCCGCCTCGTAATTTTTCTTCAAAGTCAGCCCCTTGTAGGTCAGCGCGAGCGGAACCAACGCGTTTGCGGGCAAGCCTCGCAGGCCAAACTCGATCTCCAAACATTTCTGGTAGACAGCCTCAAGAAACCCACAGCCCTTGTTTTTATAAACCTCAAAGCAGGCGCCAAGGATGTCGTAGGTTTCTTGCTCAAGCATCAGTTTGGTCATGGTCGCTTCCCCTTCTTGGTTTGGTCTGTTTTCCCGTGTGTTCCGTGGGCAAAAATTCCGC
>JANXLP010000629.1 GCA_025355125.1 Opitutaceae bacterium
ATAGCCGTTGTTTTTGAAATGCTGCGGAAGCGTCACGACCTCAGGCAAGGCGTCGCGAAAATGAGTGACGAGATCCCACACCTTGGTGGTGTCCGGCCGCGTGCCGGTGAGCAGACTCGAACGCGTGGGCGAACACACCGCCTGTTGGCAATAGGCGCGCTTGAAGGTCATGCCCGACTTGGCGAGGCGGTCGAGGTTCGGGCTCTTGATGTAGCTCGCCCCGTAGGCGCCGAACTCAGGCCGTAGGTCATCCACGGCGATGAACAGGATGTTGGGCCGCGCCGGCGCCGGGGTCGCGGCACGGACGGAGCCGACGTCAAGGAAGCAGGCAAGGAGACGGACGAGCGTTTTCATCGTGATGGAATTTATGGAGCGAAATCAGCGTTGGAATGCGTAGTAAATAGATTCGGGGCGAGCGCCGGTTGCGCCTAGCGGTTCTTCTTCGCTTTTCGCGGCTCAGGCGAAATTGCGCTGACCGCAGGAACCACGTTTTCGGCCGAGAACATGCCTGCGCGCCGCAGCGCGACCACCCAAGCCGGACCGACCTCGTCGAGGTGGAGCGGCGTCAGCGCCGCCACTTCGCGCGCGAGCAACCAGTCGGCGGGCATCTCGCGCAGGGCGAATCCCGTCTGCGCCGCAGCAGCAACGTCGCCGCCGCCCACCAGCACGTTGTCCTCGTAGCGGTTCGGCCGGAAAACGAACCGATCCAGCGGAGCCTTCTGCTCCGCCGTCGTCACCACGACCGCGACGCCCGCGCGCGGGCGCACAAAACGGTTGCCGCGGATGAGGCCGTCTTCCGGCAACAACACCTGCTGAGATTCGGGCCAGTGATTTTTGTAAGAAGAGCCGATCTCGAGGTCGGGCCCCGAGATGCCGACCGTCACATTGTCCGCGAGAGTGAGATTTTTCACCTGCGGGTAGGTCGGGATGCGCACCTGCGCCGTCCGCTTTGCGTTGGGCTTGATGTCGGGCGCGTAGCTGGCGCTGAGCGCACTCGCGATGAACTCGCCGCACGCGACGCGAATACCGTAGTCGCATTCGGAGATGAAATTCCGCCGCACGACGTTGTCTCGGCCCGACATCCGTAGACCGTGCGCACCGTCAACGCCCCGGCCCAGCACGATATTGTCCTGCACGACGTTGAAGTTTCCCCGCCGGATGTTGATGCCGCCGCGAGTGGCGATGACGGTGTTGCGCTGAACCAGGTTGTGGTTGGATTTCAGCGAAATGGTCTCGGTCCCCTCCCCGTCCGCATGATCGAAGAGATTTTCCTCGATGGTGAAGTAAGCGCCATCGTCGTCGCGTTCCTCGATTTTCCCCGAGCCCCAGACGCGGATGATCTCCCGACCGTTGGCGTTGGCGACGTAGGGAATATTTTTGAAATACGAACGGCTCACGGTGTTGTGCCGGCTGCCTTCGATCGCATTGCCGACCAGTGGCTGGAGATTGCTCTTCCCCTTGAAATAGCAGCGATCCACTCGGTTGTGATCCCCACTGAAGAACACCCAGTAATACTCGGTTTCAAAGGACGCAGGGTTGTAGTCGATGATCGCGGTATCGCTGACGGTGCCGTGGTGAGAGTTGAACTGAATCACGGCCCCCTTGCCGATGGCGCCATCGGCGAAACAAAGTCCTTCGACCGTCACGAAAGGAGCGTTGATCGCGAGGATCGAAGCCCCGGTGAGTTTGACGCCGCCCGGAGTTTCGGCGCGGACGCGGACCGGCTTTTCCGATTCCCCGCCGTCGGTGATGACGAGCTTCGTGTCCCGCCATTCGCCGTTCTTCAACGTCACCGAGTCACCCGGCCGCACGGCATCCAACGCCCGAGCGAGCGGGCCGGGCCCATCGACAAAAAAATCGCGGGCCGAAAGCCCGTCGGCTGCGACTGCGAGCCAGCAGCCCACGGCGACAACAACAAGTCTCGACGGCGATGGAAACCAACGGCTCATCAGAAGGACGTGCCCTTGTGATTGATGGTGTAGGTCAGGTAAAACGCCCGGTCCTCACCGCGGAGAATCCGCGTGGCACCGCTCGTGCCGGCCCGGAAATATTGATTGTTGGCGGCGTTGTTCACGTTGAGCGCGAGGGTGTGGGAATACTTAGATTTGCCCTGCAGCGTGTAGCGCATACCAGCCGACCACAAACCATACGCCGGCGCCTTCAAGGTCCATTGTCCGGTGGAGCTGGTGACGACGCGGACGCCGGTGCCGGGCGGCGTCACCAGCGTGTCGCCGGCAATCGGCGTCTCGGTGGGCGTCGCGCCGACGAAGGTGTAGCCTGCGTTGATCGAAAAGCCTTTGAGCCCGCCGTGGCTGGGCGCGTATTTGAAGGTGACGCTGCCGTTGTAGGGCGCGACATACTGCACCTTGCGCCCGATGGCCTGGGGGCTGGCGGTGCCGAAATCCGTGTAGATCGAATTCACCCGACCGTAGCTAAGCAGGAACGACCACTCGCTGGAAATCAGCCAATTCAAATCGGCCTCGTAACCCCGGACGAGCTGGTTGCCGTCGCGGCGACTCACCTGCACAAAATTTCCGGAGCCGACTGGGGTTTCCTCCAGATCGGTCACGCTGACATTCTCCCGGGTGATGTAGAATCCGCAGAGCGTGTAGTTAATGCGGTCGCCCAGCAGCGAGCCTTTGAAACCGTAGTCCCAGCCGCTCGCGATCTCCGACTTGTAGGCAGGATCGGCGATCTCGACGGGATTGTCACCCTGCGCGATGAAGTAGCTTTCGCTGTAGTTGCCGTAGATGCGGAAATTTTCCTTCACCTTGTAGTTCAGACCCAAGTTGGGTTTCACCTGGGTGATCTTCTTTTCGACGAGATCGCCCACCTTGTAGCTCGGGTTGAAGGGCGTGAACTGCGACGCGGCCGTCAGATAGTCGTGGTGCCGGTAATGGATACGGTCGAACCGAGCCCCCGTGTAGGCGAGCAACCTTCCCTGGAAAAAAGCGGCTTGGTGGCGCAGGAGTCCGCCGCCTGCGAACGTGCGGCGCTGCATCTTGCGGGTGGAGACGAAGCCGCTCGATGGGTCGTGCCACTTTGGAAAATAGGCGACGTCACTGACCGGGTTGAGATTGGAGTCGAGCGTGACGCGGCGGGCGGTGTTCCACGCGATGAGATCGGGGTTGGTCGCGGCGCC
>JANXLP010000638.1 GCA_025355125.1 Opitutaceae bacterium
GCTGGCCGCGCTGGCCGGCGTGCATAAATTCCCCGCGCGCATGAAGTGCGCGATCCTGCCGTGGAACGCCGCGATGGCGGCGCTTGACGGCAAAGGCGAAACGGTTTCGACCGAAACGGAGAAAAACTAATCATGAATTCCAACGAAGCCATCACCCTGACCCGTGACGTCGAAGGCACCATGGTCCCCGCCGGCACAAAGGTCACGCTGCAGCAGGGCGAACGGGCTTTCATCACGCAATCGCTCGGCGGCAGCTATACCGTCGTCGTCAACGGCAACATGTTCCGCCTCGAGGCCAAGGACGCCGACGCGCTCGGCCTCGCCGTGGCCGCCAAGCCCATCGCCACCACCGGCACGCTAGGCACCGTCGTGGACATCGAGCAGGAAGCGTGGGTCCAGATGCGCACCTGTTTCGACCCGGAAATCCCGGTCAACATCGTGGACCTGGGCCTGGTTTACGATTGTCACTTCGCGCCGCTCGGCGCCCCCGACCGTTTCAAGGTGGACGTGAAGATGACTTTGACGGCGCCCGGCTGTGGAATGGGCGCGGCCATCAGCAAGGATGTGGAGACGAAGCTCCTGACCATTGACGGCATCGACGAAGCCAACGTGGCAGTGATTTTCGAACCGCAGTGGAACCAAGGAATGATGAGCGATGCGGCGAAGTTGCAACTAGCAGGCTGTCGGACTTAGAAATTTAAGGCATCCACCGTGCGATATTCGCGAAAATATTTTTCAAAAAGATCAAATATCGAGCTGCAAACGCCTTGAACGGCCTAAGTCCGACAGGCTGCTAGGACTGATGTAATGGCCAAGGATGAAACATGAATAATTTATCCCTCACCGGTTTTCATCCGATCTCAATCGGCGACCAAAAATTCAGGCACTTGCAAGCGACCCCGCTCGTTGATTGGAAAACGCTGCGCGAGGATTTCCCGATTCTCGACCAGAAGGTTCACGGCCAGCCGCTGCTCTATCTCGACAACGCGGCCACGAGCCAGAAACCGCGCGCCGTCATCGACGCGCTGAAGCCAAGCTGACCAAGATTATCCGCGAGCAAGAGGAGGAACTTTTGGGACTGGCTTGCCCCAGGCCGCTACGGGACGCCGCTTTGAAGCCCAGCACCGATCACTTTGCGGGCTTCGTGGCGCACCTGGATGGACCTGCACCTCGACGGAAAGCGGCCTTATATCGCGGCGAGGTCCGCAATGACCAAAGAACAGCAAGACCGCGCCGCAACCGCTCATTCCGGGCCTTGCCGTGGCTCTGCGGGCATTCCGCGGCCAAAAACAGGCAACCGGAGGCAAGTTATTTCAATTCGGCGTGCCGTTGGGTAGGATATTCAAGAAAGACTTGGCTGCGTTTGGCATTCCCTATTTGGGCGAGCTGGGTCGCCGGTTGGATTTTCACGCGCTGCGCCACACGTTCTACACCATGTTTCAACGTGCAGGGGGTCCCGTCGCGCGGCATCATGAAATTGATGCGCCATAGCGACCTTCGGTTGTCGAGCACCACCTACACCGACAATACCTGCCTGCCGCTTGAAGAGGTGATGAAATTGAACGATTTCATACCTTCTCCAATAGCTTCCCTAAATTCTGACCAAATGGGGCAAAAAGAGGGAAAATTTATCCAAACGGTCAAGGTAACAGCGCCTAGCGAAATCGTTGCTTTATCCCATGAAACGAATGACTTGGCCGACGTTGTCCCAAACTGGGAAAATCCGAAAATGGCGGAGAGGGAGGGATTCGAACCCCCGGTGACCTTTCGGCCACACCGCATTTCGAGTGCGGCGCGTTAGACCACTCTGCCACCTCTCCGGCGCATGAAGCCGAAAACGTAGGCCGCGAGAATGAAAACGGAAGCCGAAAATAAGCCGCGACCGCCGACTAGATATTGTCGTCTTCGCCTGCGGGGATCGCCGGCTGGTTGGCGGGGAGGTGGAGCGGCAAAACCAGATAGTAGTTCATCAGCCACCAACTCCGCGACGAGCGGTAGAAAAGCGCCGGGAAAAGAATCGAACCCACCGCGGCCAACACGATGGCGGTGGTCGTGCCGATGACCTGGTTGTAGGCAAGGAGCATGATGGGCACGAGGAACACGATCAGGGTCGCGCCATAGTTGAGCGACATCGAGCCGAGGAAAAACCCTTCGTCATTCGCACGTTCGATTTTCAGGCCGCAGTTGGGGCATTCCTTGTTCACTTGGAACAGCGTGCCGGTCTTGAAGAGCGTGCGCTCGCCGCAGTTGGGACAACAATTGGTCAGACCTCGGGCGATGATTTGGGCGCGTGTAACTTTCATCTGCCCATCAGGACGGGATTTGTCTGTCCGCGCAACCACGCGGGGCGCCCGGGGCGCGAATCATTTTATACCCACGTCTGATGATTTCTGGACGATAGCGAACCACCACTCGCTGGCGCTCGCCGCTACCTTACGTCAAAAACTCAACTGACAGTTGGTCTTATCAGGGTAGATCCGGAACGGGTGTCTGCGCTTCGAGGTGGGCCGTGCGCTTCGCGCGCGGCCGGGCGGGTCGTGGGTCATGGACGGATTCGTCTCTGCTTCGGCAGAGGGAAACGGCCGCGCGCGGAGCGCACGGCCCACCTCGGAGCACGAAAGGGCGGGCGCAAAAAAGCCGCTCCGGTGAGGGAGCGGCTTTCGCAATAAATGAAAACGCGGATTAGGTGCCGAGCTGGAAGCGCATGAAACGACGAATGATGATGTTCTCGCCCGTCTTGGCGATCTGCGCCGCTAGGAACTCTTTGATCGATTTGTCGTTCTGTTTGACGAACGGCTGATCGACGAGACACACGGTCGAGTAGAAGCTCTCGATTTTGCCGTCCACGATCTTCTGCACCACCGCCGGCGGCTTGCCTGCGACGGAAGCGGCGACGATCTCACGCTCTTTGGCGAGGTCGGCCTCAGGAACTTGGTCTCGCGAGACGTAGAGCGGGTTCGCGGCGGCGATCTGCAAGCAGAGGTCGCGCACGAAGGCCCGGAATTCGTCGTTACGAGCGACAAAGTCGGTTTCGCAATTGACCTCGATCAGGACGCCCACTTTGCCACCGAGGTGAATGTAGCTCTCGATCAAACCTTCCTTCGTCGTGCGCGTGGAGAGTTTGTCGATTTTGCTACCGAGCTTCTTGCGAAGGATCGTCATCGCCTCGGGCACGTTGCCGTTGGCTTCGGTGAGGGCTTTTTTGCAGTCAAGGAGCCCGGCGCCTGATGCGCCGCGCAGCTCGTTGACCATTTGAGCGGTGATAGGAGTGCTCATTAAGAATCGGAGATTTTTTTAGAGGATGAGACTTATTCGGCCTTAACCGCGACCTTCTTGGGGCGGATGACCTTCTTGGCGACGGCCGGCTCGACTTCGCCTTCAACCACGGCGGCGACGCCAGGAGGCAGCTCGATCTTGGAGAGATCGATCGGATCGGCAGTCGTGGCGGCGGCATGGGCGGCGGCATGGGCGGCGGCGCCACGATCGGCGCGGCGGGAATCGCGCTGGGCGAGACCGCTCTGGATGGCGGCGACGATGGTATCGACGATGATACGGATGGACTTCACGGCGTCGTCGTTGCCCGGGATGGGGTGGGAAACGGTCGCGGGATCGGAATTGGTATCGACCAAGCCGATGCACGGGATACCGGCGCGCTCAGCTTCGGCGACAGCGATGGCCTCGTGGTTGACGTCGATGACGAACATCGAGGTGGGCAGGCCGGGCATATCAACGATGCCGCTGAAATTCTTCTGCATGCGGACCATCTCGCGCTTGATGGCGGACTCTTCCTTGCGGGAGAATTTCGACAGCTCGCCGTTGGTCTCCATCGACTGGTATTTCTTATACTTCGCGATGGATTTCTTGACGGTCTCGTAATTCGTGAGCGTGCCGCCGAGCCAGCGATCAACGCAGAACGGCATGTTGGTCGCAGCCGCAGCTTCGCGGACGATTTCCTTCGCCTGGCGCTTGGTGCCGACGAGGAGGACATTACCGCCATTGGCGACGGTGTTTTCAATGAAGGCGACGGCCTTCTCGAGGGCGGCGTGGGTCTTGCCCAAGTCGATGATGCTGATGCCCTGGCGATGATCAAAAACGAAGGGCTTCGAACGGGGATTCCAGCGTTTGGTCTGGTGGCCGAAGTGGACGCCAGCGTCGAGGAGGTCTTTGGGAGTGATGCTAATGCTCATATGATCTATGTATCTACGTTACACAGGTCGACCGATGGGCCGCCTTGCGATCGTGGGATGGTTATTGGTTTTTATTTGTGGTTTACTGACCTGACAGAGGGTCGAAAACATCGGACCGAATCGCCTCTGGCAAGAGCGAATTAGCGCGCGCGGAAAAGTGGCTTGGATCGACAAGACGAGGCCGGTGCAAAGTCCTTTGAGAGCGGTGTGCAGGGCAGGGGATTCCTGTCTCCGTCTGCGCAGGCGAGCGGCGGGCTTCGCGATGGTTTAGAAGCCGGGAAACGGTTTTGCGCGCTGGCAGAGTTGCAGGGGCACGCCCCAGGGATCGCGCAACATGACGAGGAGCGAGCCATCGGGCTGGGGCTCTTCGAGGAAGAGAGTGGCTCCGGCAGCCACGAGGCGCGCGTGGTCGGCGTGGGCATCCGTCGTGAAGACGGCGAAGTGGAAGCACAGCGGGTGAGCGGCGGCGTAGTCGGGGATCGCTGCGGCCGGGTTGCTGTAGATCTCGACGGTCACGCGGCCGGTGTCGTCGGCGAGGAAGTGTGTGTAGGGCGCGTCTTCGCGGCGGCGCGCGATTTGGAAACCGAGGTGCGCGACATACCAGGCGGCCATGGAGCGAACGTCGGGGACGTTGAGGGCGAAGTGTTCGAATTTCATGCGGGTGGGAAAGGGGAGGAATGCAGATGGGTTTTTAGTTGAGCCGCCAGATCGTGAAATTGAGCACGGCGGCGAAGCTCACCCAGGCAAGATATGGCGCCCAGAGGAGCGCGGCGACCCGGTCGATACGGGCGAAGCGCAGTTGCAGGGCTGCGAGCATGAGCCAGAGAACGGCGATTTCGGCGAGCGCGGCGCCGGGGTTGCGGGCGCCGAAGAAGAGGACGGACCAGAGGGCGTTGAGCGCGAGCTGGGCGAACCACAGCCGCAGGGCGAACCCGGCGCCGGACTTCGCGCGGTGCTCCCAGATGCGCCACGCGGCGACCGCCATCATGAGGTAGAGCGCCGACCAGACGGGCGCGAAGAGCCAGCTCGGCGGATTCCACGTGGGTTTGACGAGCGTGGGATACCACGTGGTGACGCTCGACGCGGTCGCGAATCCGCCGATGGCGGAGGCGGCGAAGGCCGTGAAAACGAAAAAAGCGAGCGCGAGCCAGCGGTTCATGCGTGGAAACCAAGCGGATGTCGGGGGAAGCGCAAGGGGCGCGGTGCGAGGGCCCGGCGGAGGGGAAGTTCGTGGGTATTTTTCGCGGACTCCCCGTAAATTGACCTCGACCGGATGGCATTATACGCAACGTTTATGGTTCAGTTTCGTCTCCCCACGGCCTGTCGCCGATCCCGGCGCGGGCACCCCTGTCTCCCCTAATTCCCCATGAAAACCTGGACTCGCAAAGACTTCCTCAAGGCATCGCTCGTTGGTAGCGGCGCCGCATTCATCGCCGGCCAGTCCCGGCTTTTTGGCCAAGTGGCACCGGCCGCCGGCAGCGCCAATGGCGATATCC
>JANXLP010000654.1 GCA_025355125.1 Opitutaceae bacterium
CGATCCAGACGATCTCCACGCTCCCACCCGGCGAATCCATCCCCAAAGGCACCAGCACCGCCGAAGTTCAAGTCCACCCCAACGGTAAATTCCTCTACGGCTCCAACCGCGGCGCCAACACCCTCGTCGTTTACGCGATCAACTCCACCACCGGCCAACTCACCTACGCCGAAAGCGTCTCCACCCTCGGCAAAACCCCGCGCCACTTCGCCCTCGACCCCACTGGCACCTGGCTCCTCGCCGAGAACCAAGACTCAAGCACCGTCGCCGTCTTCCGCATCGATCAAAAATCCGGCCGCCTCACCCCCACCGCCCCGCTCGTGAAAGTCCCCGCCCCCGTCGCCGCCGTCTTCGTGCCCGTTCGCTAACTCCGTCGCACCGCATTTCACCGCCCAAAAGCGGTCCCTGTCATCAAACGGCAGTGGCCGCTTTTCTGTTTGCCCTGCCCCCACCCCCTCCGCTTTTCCTTTTCGGCAACAGGGGACGTTCCGCCCGCGGGCCTGACTCGGTTGCATCGCAACCCATGTCACTCCTCCCTTTTTCCAGCCAGCTCATCGCCGATGTCGGCATCTCTCTCGGCGACGAAGGCAAAGGCCGCCTCATCCCCGAAGTCGCCGACGAACTTCGCGGCACGCCGTCTTCCGTCTCCGTCGTCCTCAAGGTCAACGGCGGCGCCAACTCCGGCCACACCGCCGGCGGCATCAAGCTCAACCTCCTCCCCGCCGGCGTCGTCGTCCGCGACGCCAAGCACCTCTGCATCGGCTCCGGCGTCGTCGCCGATCCCCGCAAAATCTGGTGGGAGACCATGCCGCTTGAGAAAAAGGGCCACGCCATCCTCTCCCGCCTCCTCATCGACGAGCGCACCATGGTCACCGATCTCACGCACCGCCTCCTCGATCTCGCGTGGGAAGACTACCGCGAGAAAGTCCTCGCCGAGGAACCGCGCGGCTCCACCGGCCGCGGCATCACGCCCGCCTACGCCGACGAAATCAGCCAGTGGCAAATGACGTTCTCCGACTTCCAAGCCGGCCCGAATTTCTTCGCCCGCAAACTCGCCCAGCGCGCCGACCGCGCCCTCCGTGTCATCCAACACGTCTGCCGCGTCAGCCCCGAAACCTTCGCCGGCTTCTTCGACAAACTCACCACCGCCGAACAGCGCGCCAACGCCGAAGCCATCGAGCTCGGCATTTTCCCCAAAGAGGAATTCGACTTCACTCGCTTCCGCGGCGACGCGCCCTTCACGCTCAATCTCGACGCGCTCACCGCCGTCACGTGGGACGCCGGCGTCGCCCTCGCTCCAAATATCGGCGAGGTCCGCGAACTCATCCTCCGCGAGCTCTCCGCCGGCCACACCATCATCGGCGAATTCGGCCAGGCCTACTGGCTCGACAAGCGCCACGGCTATTCGCCCAACGTCACCGCCTCGCACACCTACACGCCCGAGTTCTTCGAGAGCGCCGGCATTCCCGTGCAGCGCATCCACACCTTCGGCGTCGCCAAGGCCTACGACACCAAGGTCGGCACGCACACGTTCCTCACGCAGATGGACGACGCGCACCCGCTCGCCATCAAACTTAAGCAGATCGAATTCGGCACCAGCACCGGCCGCCAACGCATGGTCGGGTGGTTCGACGCCGTGGAAAAAGGCGACGCCCTCCGCTACGGCGGTTTCCAAGACGTGATGATCAACAAGTCCGATGCGCTCACGCACTCCGGCCCGTGGAACGGCGACCTCCTCATCTGCACGTCCTACCAGGACGCTTCCGGGAAAATCTACCAACACGTCCCGCGCAACGAAGCCGTTCGTAAAACGCTCAAGCCCGTTTACACGCGCCACCCCGGCTGGACGGAGGACATTTCTAAAATCCGCCACTTCGCCGAGCTGCCGCTCAACGCCCAGCGCTACGTCGCCGCGATGATGAAGAGCACCCTCGATGTGGCCTACGCCGGCGAACCGTGGCCCGCTGCGGAAAAGCTTCCCAATCTCCGCTACCTCGGCGTCGGCCCCGAGCCGTCCCAGATCATCAAAGACGTCCCCGCCACGGCCGACCTCGTGAAGCGCGTCTAAAATAACGTGGGCCGTGCCCGAGGTGGGCCGTGCGCTCCGCGCGCGGCCTGTTCAGTCTCTCATCGCCGCCGCAGATATTTTCCTCTTCAGAAATCCTGCAACCGCCCCTCACCCGGACCGCGCTGCGGCGCGAGTCGCGCCATGACTTCGCCGAGCAGATAAATCGATCCCGTCACGACGACCACGTCATCCGGCCCACCCACCGCACACGTATCGCGATTCGGAAAAATCGCGTCCACCGTCGAGCGCACCACGCGTCCACCCTTGGCCGAAAATTCCTTCGGTAAAAATCTCTCCAACTCCTCAAAGCTAGTGGCCCGCGCCTGCTGTGGCACCACGAGATGAATCTCTTTCGAGTGCCGCGAAATCGTCTCCATCAAAGGCCGCGCCCGCGCCGCGCCGAGCACGCCGGTGATCACAATCGGCGCCCGCCCGGTCTCTGCCACGAGCCGCGACAAACTCGTTTCCAGCACCTGCGCACCCTCGGGATTGTGCGACGCATCCAGCACGACCAATCGCCCGCCCAACTGCACGCGCTGCCAGCGCCCCGGCCAGTCCACCTGCATCAGTCCCTGCGTCACGATCGCGGCGCACAAATCTTTTCCCTTCAGCGCCAGCGCCCGGCAGACCAACGTCGCCGTCGCTGCATTCCAACGCTGATAATCCCCCTCAAGATTCGTGTGCGGATAAGCCGCCACATCTTCGCCAAACTCCTCCGCCACACTCAGCACCCGCGACCCGCACACCCGCGCCCGCTCGCGAATGACCGTCTCCGCCGCCGCCGGCACCCGCCCCATGACCACCGGCACACCGGGCTTAATGATACCCGCTTTCTCCGCCGCGATCAGTTCCAGCGTGTCCCCCAGCATCTCACAGTGATCAAGCCCGATTGAGGCGATCACGCTTACCGCCGGCATCACGATATTCGTCGCGTCCAACCGCCCCCCCAGCCCCACCTCGATCACGTTCACCTCGCAGCCTTTCCGGGCGAACTGCAAAAACGCCATGGCCGTCATGAACTCAAAAAAACTCGGGTGATCATCCGAACCACCCTGCTCCGCGAGCCGCGCCGCCAGGGGCTTCAGTTCCCGCGTATATTCCATGATCTCACCTTCCGATAAAATCCGCCGGTCCACCTGCACCCGCTCCCCCAGCCGCACCAGATGCGGCGACGTGTAGAGCCCGCGCCGCAACCCCGCCGCCGCGAAAATCGCATCGAGCATCGCCGCCACCGAACCCTTGCCGTTCGTCCCCGCCACATGCACGCACGGCACCGCTCGCTCGGGGTGACCGATCACCGCCGCAAGCAACCGCATGCGATCAATGCCGAACTTCAACCCCTGCGCCTTCAGGCTGAAGAGATAGTCCTGCACCGCCGCATAGTCGGCGAATCGGGTTTCGGCAGGCATGCGCTCGGATCAACCGCCGCGACCCGGAATCCGGTGCGCAGCGATCAGTTCAATTCCGCTCAGTTCCTATCCGCGGCCGAGACCGGACGCTTTTTGGTGTGCAGCGCCGCGAGGATGTCCCTCAGGCGCTCCCGCATCTCCAGCCTCGGCACGATCTGGTCGATCAGCCCGTGCTTCAGCAAAAACTCCGCCGTCTGGAACCCCGGCGGCAGCGATTGCCTCGTCGTGTCTTTGATGACGCGCGCGCCCGCAAAACCGATCAATGCCGCCGGCTCCGCAATGATCACGTCACCCAGCGTGGCAAAACTTGCCGTCACGCCGCCCATTGTCGGATGCGTCAACACCGAGATGAACGGCAGCTTCGCCTCCGCCAGCCGGCCGAGCGCCGCGCTGGTCTTCGCCATTTGCATGAGCGAGAAAATACCTTCCTGCATCCGCGCGCCGCCCGACGCGCTGAAGATAATGCACGGCGTCTTCTTCGTCAGAGCCAACTCTATGGCGCGCGTAATCTTCTCGCCCGCTGCCGCGCCCATCGCGCCACCGCAAAAACGAAAATCCATCACCGCGACCGATACCTTGATCCCAAGAATCTTGCCCATGCCGCAGATCACCGCCTCGGGCAGCCCGCTGTCCTTCTCATAGCGCTTGAGCCGGTCGGGATACGCCTGCGAATCCACAAAATTCAACGGATCGGCGGATGTCACCCCCGCGTCCATCTCCACAAAAGTGCCCGCGTCGATAAGCTTCGCGATACGCGCCCGCGCCCCGATGGGAAAATGATGCCCACTGCGCGGCACCACCATCTGGTTATCCTCGATCTCCTTGTTAAACAGGATTTCGCCCGTCAGCGGATCTTTGGTGTAGAGGCCCTGGGGGATCTCTTTTTTGGCGTGTTTGCGGACCTTGTAGGTCGGTTTGTCGAAATGCATGGCGAAGGAGGAGTCTGAAAAATTAACCGTGGGCGAACGTGACGACGTCGAGGCTCAGCGCCCCAGCCCGGCGTAAAACGCGCGCACAGCTGTTGAGCGTGGAACCAGTCGTGAAAACATCATCAACGAGCACATATTTCTGCCCACCAGTAAGGGCGGCGCCCGGAGCCAGTGCAAAGGCATTTTTGAGGTTCGCCTGCCGCGTTTTCCGGTCGAAAGCCGTCTGCGTTTGGGTATCGACATCGCGCCGCAACAGCTCCTCCACGCGCCCACCCGATACCCGCGCTAATATCTCGGCCAGCAACGCACTTTGGTTATACCCGCGCTCCCGCGCTTTTCGCGGATGCAATGGCACCGGCACCAGCACCGCGCCTGCGATGTGCGCCTTTACCTCCGCCGACCGCCGAAAAATTGTCTCCATGTCCGCCAACACGTGCAGCCCGCGATGATATTTGAGTTCAATCACCAGCGCCCGTGCCGGCCCCTTGAACAACACCGCCGTGCAGCCCGACCCAAACGCCGGATGCAGCCCATCGCAGTGCGGGCAAATCCGCTCACCTTCCATCACCCCGTAAAACGGCGAGCCACACGTCGTGCAGCTCGGCGCATGCACAAAATCGAGCTGCCCCGCGCACTTCACGCACAGGTGTTGGTATCCGCTGCCCTCGACC
The DNA here is from genome assembly GCA_025355125.1 of Opitutaceae bacterium. Lineage (GTDB taxonomy): Bacteria > Verrucomicrobiota > Verrucomicrobiia > Opitutales > Opitutaceae > Tous-C4FEB. The sequence goes on from JANXLP010000654.1 coordinate 5,078, forward strand.
ACGCCCCGGCACTGCACGCACGCCGGCGGAAACACCACATCGCCCAACCCACGCAACAGTTCCCGTAGCGCCGGCATCCTGCCGGCCTCCGCCCCGCGCCTCTCGGGCCGCTCCGCACCCGCTTCGTCCGTTTCCGTGGGCGCGCTCACCGGTAAAACACCTTCTCCAAAAACAATCCCTGCGGCGGTGCCGTCTGCACGACGTTGGTCCGCACCTTCGACGCCAAAACCGTCTGCGCTTTCTCCGCCGAAAATTTCCCTTCGCCCGCCGAAACCAGCGCGCCGACC
>JANXLP010000658.1 GCA_025355125.1 Opitutaceae bacterium
GTCTGAAACCGCCCAGCGCTACCGCCCAACACTCGTCTTGCGCCCTTCCGCTCGAAAAAACCTTCTCCAATCTCCTGTTCTTGCCGTCAATTTTTCACCCGACGCCGGATTCCAAAATCTTTAAGCCCGACAGCCTGCTAGGCTGGGATGCCGCAGGAAATAACGAAATTCGCCACCGATCCCGCCATGGTGCGGCGGAAACAAGGCTGTTCTTTGTTTCCATCGTTTAGTGTTGATGGAAATAAGCTGCCTGCTTGTTTCCATGCATGAAAACAAGCCCCGCGCCCTCGCCGGCAGGACGCTGGATCAAAACCTTGGCCGGCTATCGCGCCTTCCAGCCCTCCCCGTTGCCGCCGGAGATTGCATGGACGCCGCAGTTGGTCCGCGTCCTTTCACAGGCGGATCGTCTTCTGGGCCGCCTCGTCGGCGAAGGACGGCGGCTCCCCAATCCCCATGTGCTGATTCGGCCGTTTGTCCGTCGCGAAGCTGTCTATTCTAGTCGCATCGAGGGCACGCAAGCCACGTTGGGCGAATTGCTCGCCGCGGAGGCCGGTGCGACTCCCGAGCGCAGCCCGGAAGACTTGCGCGAAGTCGGCAACTATGTCGTCGCGCTGGAGCACGGCATGAAACGGCTGAAGCAACTCCCGCTTTCGCTCCGCCTCGTCCGCGAGCTGCACGAAAAGCTGATGACCGGAGTCCGAGGGGACCACGCCACGCCCGGTGAATTTCGCCGAACCCAGAATTGGATCGGCCGTCCAGGTTGCACGTTGGCGGATGCGTCCTACGTGCCGCCGCCGCCTAACGATCTTTTGAAGCACCTCGGCCACTGAAAAGATTTTTTGCACGACGAGACCATTCCGCCACTCATGCATGCCACCTTAATGCACTATCAGTTCGAAGCCATTCACCCGTTTATCGACGGCAACGGACGTGTCGGGCGGTTGCTCATCACTCTCTGCCTGTGTGCGCGTGGCGTCCTGCCCGAGCCGCTTCTCTATTTGTCGGCGTTTTTCGAGGCGACGAGGCATGACTATTACGACGGTCTGCGAGGAATCACGGAGCGAGGAGATTGGGCCGGGTGGATCGAATATTTCCTTAACGGAGTCGCCCGGCAATCCGAAGACGCCCTGAGCCGCGCGGAAAGAATCAACCAGCAACTTGCCACTTGGCGCAACGACTTCGCCGGAGGCGGCTCGAAAGTCCCGCTGCAACTCATCGACCTCATCGGCGCCAATCCCTTCCTGACCCCGCGCGAGACCGAGCGCCGGCTGGGCGTGGCCTACAACACCGTGATGCGCGCCATCGTCGCGTTGGAGGCTGGCGGCGTTTTGGCCAAAGTCGGTGACGGCAAGCGGGACCGCGTTTTCTGCGCCCGCGCGATTCTCGACATTCTGGATGAGCCAGCTCGCTTGCTGCCGGAACCTCCCTCGACGCATCATCGGAAAAGCCGCGGATAATGGACCCTTTTCCGCGGCAACAACGCTTGGCCGATCTCCGCCACAAACTGGCGGCGCTCACCACTGAGGTCGTGAAGACCGAGGAGGAACTCACGACCTTGGAGGCCGACGGACAACTCAACCTCGGCGTGCCGCCTGCAGCTGCGGTTCAAATCCCTCGCACACCGGCAGAAAAGATCTCCCTGTTTCTGGATCTGTTTGGCACTCGGCGTTCGGTCTATCCGAAGCGATGGGAGAATCACAAAGCCGGAAAGTGCGGCTATTCGCCGGCGTGTAACAATGACAGCTTCGCGAATCGGCAAAGTGGGATCTGCCGAAAGCCAAAGGTGAAGTGTTCGGAGTGCTGTCACCAGAGTTTCCCGCCGCTCGACGAGCGCGCCGTTGAGTCGCATTTACGAGGTGAACAAACGCTCGGCGTGTATGCCATCGGCACCGACGATACCGGTCGATTTCTCGCAGCCGATTTCGACGGCGAAGGTTGGCGGGACGATGTGCTTGCCTATCGTGAGGCGGCCGAGCGGGTCGGCCTCACGGTGGCGATCGAGCGGTCCCGGTCGGGCAACGGCGCGCACGGTTGGATTTTCTTCACCAAGCCCGTGCCCGCTGCGATGGCGCGGAAGTTGGGAACGATTCTGGTGGCAAAAGCCTCGGCACTGCGCCCGGCGTTGGGACTGGGCGCATATGACCGACTGTTTCCCAATCAAGACACGCTGGCCGTCGGCGGATTTGGAAATCTGATCGCGCTACCCTTGGCAAAGGCTCCGCGGCAAAACGGTAACACCCTCTTCGTTGACGCTCGCATGATGGCCTTCGAAGATCAGTGGTCATATCTGGCAGGGCTTCCCCGACTAAGTGGCCAATTTCATTAATACGGTGACGTATTTGTATCGCCAGATTTCACTCTTCCGGCATCATGAAGTCGCGCTGATGCGCACTTCTT
>JANXLP010000688.1 GCA_025355125.1 Opitutaceae bacterium
CCCCACCACCCCGAGACACAGCGCCGGCACGAGCAGGAGCTGCACGATATTATCCAGCGCGATCGCGCAAAACCCGTCCACATCCCCGCGCGTGAAAAGCTTCATGCGGGTTTCTTCGCCCCGAGTTCCTTCACCACCGCCACCGTAAACAACGCCGCCTGCCGCGAGGCAAACGGCGAGAGCGTGCGGTAGTCGTTATCCGGCGAGTTCTGCGTGCGGTTACTCCCACTACGGATGCAGAGAAACGGCGTGCGCAGATACCAGCACACCTGCGCCACCGAGCCGCTCTCCATCTCCATCAGATCGGGCCCGAGTTGTTTCAAAATGTCCGCGATCCGCGCCGCCGTGATGCCAAATTGATCGCCCGAGGTGATCCGCCCCGTCCGCACCACCGGCAGATAGCTCGGCGTATGCTGGCTCGCCGTCTCCGGCACGTGCGTGCGGATCGCCCGCTTCGCCGCCGCCAGCAACCGCACATCTCCCGGATAAACGATCGCCATGTGGTCGCCGAGCGGCCCTTCGGCCGCGAAATATTCCATCACGTCACTCTGCGCGAACGACCCGAAGTCGTGGTTACACGTCACCTCACCCACGATCACGTCGCCGTTGCGGATCGCCGGATTGATCCGCGACGCCGTGCCCGTCATCAGCACTTCGCGCGGCTGAAATCTCTCCACGAAGAGCGTGGTCAGCATCGTCGCACAGGTCTTGCCGATGCCCGTCACCGCCAGCACGACTTTCCGTCCGTGCAACCGCCCCGTCACATAGGGAAACCCGGCGAGCTTGCCGGGCTTTTTTCCTGTCATCGCGACCTCGACCAGCTCCGACTCCTGCGGGATCGCCCCCCAAGATGAGCGTGAGATCCCGGCTCGGCCGGCTTGGCCGGCGCTTGGCGATAGAAATACCGGCGACGATGGTCGGAGGCTGACTCTTCAGGGCACGAGGTGGCGGCATAGATTAAGTCCTGCGCCAAGCAGAGACCGTGCCCGCAGCTTGCACCGGCCCGGCCCTTGCTCAATGAAACTCTCCCCATGCCGAGCCCCGCCTCCGATCTCCGCGCCTTCGTCGCCCGCATTCCAAAAACCGAAACCCATCTCCATCTCGAGGGCTCGCTCCCTCTCGAACTTGCCCGCCGCATCGACCCCATCGCCTTCGCCTCGCCCCCGCCCTACTGGCACCCCGACTACCGCTTCCACGGCTTCGCGCTCTTTCAGGAGCAGTTCGATTCCTGCTTCTTCAAATGGTTCGTCTCGCCCGAGAACTACTACGAGAGCTGCCGCCGCGTCTTCGCCGACGTCGTCGCTCAAAACTGCGTCTATCTCGAATGCAGCTTCCACCTCGGCACCGCCGAACGCATCGGCCAAACGCCCTTCCGCGAAATCGCCCGCGCCATCCACGCCGCCAAGCCCCCCGGCCTCGAACTCCGCCTCTACCTCGGCATGTTCCGCGATCATTACGCCGGCCACTTCGCCCGCGTCGTGGACGAAGCCATCACCTGGGACGAAGTCGCCGGCGTCGATCTCCACGGTTTCGAAAACCCCGAGTTCCAACCCTGGAGCGCGGAAATATGGTCCCGCGTCCGCGCCCTCGGCAAAACTACCAAGGCCCACGCCGGCGAGTTCTCGCCCGCCGCCGATGTCCGTCGCGCCGTCGAATTCCTCGGCACCCGCCGCGTGCAACACGGCCTCGGCGCGCTCCAAGATCCCGCGACGCTCGCCCTCCTCCGCGAGCACGACGTCACCCTCGACATGACGCCGATCAGCAACGTGAAACTCCGCGCCGTCCCCTCCATGCGCGAGCACCCCATCCAACAATTCCTCGACGCCGGCATCCGCTGCACCGTGAGCACCGACGACCCCATGCTCTTCGGCAATCAGCTCAACGATGAATACCTCGCCCTCGCCACCGACACCGGCCTCAGTCGCGCCACCCTCCTAAAAATCGCCCGCCACGGCTTCGAAGTCGCCGACCTCCCCACTGCGACCAAGCAGCGCTATTTCACCGAACTCGCGAATCTCTCCGAGTAGGGCGCGGTCTCCGACCTGCCCTCCAAGCCCCTCGCCCTCGACGCCTAACGCCCCCTTTTCCTCCGTCTTTTTTCCGTGTCTTCCGTGTATTCCGT
>JANXLP010000738.1 GCA_025355125.1 Opitutaceae bacterium
CAGTTGCACGCTCGCGAGGTTCAGGTAGGTAGATGGGGCTGACATGCCACGGTCCACCCTGCACGGCAGCGCTCAGTTAGCCATTAAATATTGCCGGCCTTGCCCGAAAACACTTTAGCGGGCTTCCGCGGAATACCGTGGCTCCTGCGCGCCCACCCCATTTCCAAGATTGCCTCCACCCTGTCCGCCCGCTTTTCCTTTCCGTCCTTCCGTTCATTCCTGCCACTATGAAAACATCCTCCACTCCCGCCACGTTTCCCCAAGCCGAGATCGGCCGCGAAATGAAAGGTTCCGACGCCGTCGTCGAGTGCCTGATCCGCGAGGGTGTCGATGTGATCTTCGCCTACCCCGGCGGCGCCTCCCAGGAGCTGCACCAGTCGCTCGCGCGCACCGATAAGATCCGCACCATTCTCCCCCGCCACGAGCAGGGCGGCTCCTTCGCCGCCGAGTCCTACTCGCGCGTCACCGGCAAAGTCGGCGTGTGCATGGCCACCTCCGGCCCCGGCGCCACCAACCTCATGTCCGCCATCGCCGACGCCTACATGGACTCGATCCCGATGGTCGCGATCACCGGTCAGGTGAAATCGGAATACATCGGCAAGATGGCTTTTCAGGAAACCGATTTCTACGGCATGACGCTCCCCGTCGTGAAGCACTCCTACCTCGTGATGAACGTGCACGACCTGCCGCGCATCTTCAAAGAGGCCTTCCACCTCGCCCGTAGCGGCCGTCCCGGTCCCGTCGTCATCGACATCCCGAAGGACATTCAGCAGACGAAATTCCAGCCCGTGTTTCCGGCCACCGTCGAGTTCCGCAACCCGACGCTCAGCCACGTCCCGCACGCTTCCGACGAGCAGCTCAAGGAAATCCTCGCTCTCATCGCCGCCGCGAAGAAACCCGTCCTCTACGTTGGTGGCGGCGTCGTCTCCGCCGAAGCCAGCGCCGACCTGAAAGCGTTCGCCGAGAAAGTGAACATCCCCGTCGCCACCACCCTCATGGGCATCGGCACGTTCCCCGAGACCCATCCGCTCTCGATGCACTGGTTCGGCATGCACGGCGCCGCCTACGGCAACTGGGCCGTCGATCAGAGCGATCTCCTCCTCTGCTTCGCCGCCCGCTTCGACGACCGTATCACCGGCAACACCGATAAATTCGCCGCCTCAGCGAAGATCGTCCACATCGACATCGACGCCTCCGAGCATAACAAGAACAAGCGCGTCCAGCTCGCCATCACGAGCGACATCAAATACGCGCTCACCCGCCTCAACGAGCTCGCCGCGAAGTTCACCCCGCCCGACAACCAGCCTTGGCACGCGCAGATCGCCACGTGGATGAAGGACCATCCCTTCAGCTACGAAGTCAGCCCGCACATCGTCCCGCAGGAAGCCGTTAAGACCCTCTACGAACTCACCAAAGGCGACGCCATCATCACGACCGGCGTCGGCCAGCACCAGATGTGGGCCGCGCAGTTTTACCGCTTCAACGAGCCACGCCGTTACATCAGCTCCCTCGGCCTCGGCGCGATGGGCTTTGGCTATCCCGCCGCCCTCGGCGCGAAAGTTGCCCGTCCCGACAAGCAGGTCATCGACATCGATGGCGACGGCTCGTGGGTCATGAACATCCAGGAACTCGCCACCGCGAAGATCGAAAAAATCGCCGCCAAGGCGATGATCCTAAACAACCAGCACCTCGGCATGGTCGTGCAATGGGAAGACCGCTTCTACGGCAGCGTCCGCGGTAATACCATCCTCGGCGACGAGACCAACGTCGGCAGCCCCGACAATCTCGCTGGCATCTACCCCGACTTCGTCACCATCGCCCAAGGCTTCGGCGTGAAAGCGCGCCGCGTCCACCTGAAGAGCGAACTCCGCGAAGCCATCCAAGAGATGCTGGACCACGACGGCCCCTACGTCCTCGACGTCATCGTGCCCTACACCGAGCACGTGCTCCCCATGATCCCCGCCGGCAAGACGGTGAAGGACATGCTCCTCAAGTAAGCCGAGCACACCTCGCCAAAAAATTCAGCCCGGACGAAATCGTCCGGGCTTTTTTACGACCATACTCTTGGTCGGAGCATGGACGACGCGCGCGTTGCTTTCCCCATCCACAACCGGTGTCCGCCCCCTAACGATAGAGCGCCACCGACTAACGCCGTGCGTCCTACCGAGCTAAAGCCTGATCCGCAGACCGTCGTGGGCGGGCTCGATACCGGCAGGTAACTCCGCAGTGAGTTCGGCGTGGTCGTTGAGGTGCGTGAGATGGGTGAGCAAGGTGCGCGGCGCGGCGATTTCCTTGGCCACGTCGATCGCCTCCGGGATACTCATGTGCGACGGATGGGGCAGCGGACGCAGACCATCGAGGACGACGAGATCGGCGCCCTGGGCGAGCGCGACGCCCTCGCGCGGGACGCGTTTGCAGTCGGTGTAGTAAACGAATTTTTTGCCACTGCTGCGTTCGGTGAAGATGAGGCCGAGGGTGTTGGTGCCGCCGTGGGGCAACAGCGCAGATTGGATCGTGCCTTGAGGCAGATCGAGCAACGCGGGCAGTTCGGTGAGTTTGAACGCCGGATAACCCTTCACCACCGGCCGCTCCATGATTGCGTAGGGATACATAGCCAGCACGCGGCTGATTCCTTCGTCGGTCGTGTAAACCGGCAGGCCCACTCCGCCGAGCAGATCGCAGAAGCGGCGGAGATCATCCATGCCCGTGATGTGATCGGTGTGGCCGTGGGTGAGAATGAAGAGGTCGAGCTGACGGATATTTTCACGGATGCATTGGAGCCGGAACTCCGGCGCGGCATCCACCTGGATGTGCAGGCCGTCCATCACCACGTGAATGGAGCAACGCGTGCGCTTATTGCGCGGATCGGTGGACGTGCACACGGCGCAGTCGCAGGCGATCATGGGCACGCCTTGGGAAGTGCCGGTGCCGAGGAAAATAATTTCCATAAGAGAGCCGCACGAAAACGAAAACCCGCGCCGTCCGCGAGCCTGCATCCGGCCATGTCGCAAACGATCGCTTAGTTCTCCTCCAGCATTTCCAGCAACCGCGTCTCCTCGATCACTGCCACGCCGAGCGTGCGGGCAGCCTCCAACTTCGCCCCACTCCCCTCGCCTGCCAGCACGTAGTCGGTTTTGCGGCTGACGCTCCCCGAAACCTTACCGCCAGCCGCCAGAATCTTTCCCTCGGCTTGGGCGCGCGTAAGGTTCGGCAACGTGCCCGTGAGCACGAAGATTTTACCGGCGAAAATCGTCGAGGTCGCCACCGGCGCCGTGGGCTGCACCCCAAGGGCGAGCAGGTCCGTCACCACCGCGCGATTCTTTGGCTCTTTGAAATAGGCCACCACACCGGCAATGGTGGTCGCACGAAGCGTCGCCGGGAAATCTTCGGGACGCGCTACCACCAAAGCATCGAGATTGCCGAATTTGCGCGCCAGCGCCTTGGCCGAAACGCTCCCAATCTGCGGGAGACCCAAGCCGTAGATGACCCGCCACAGCTCGACGTGTTTGCTCCGGTCCAGCGCGGCCAGCAAGCGATCCGCTGATTTCGCCGCGACGCCGTTTAGCGCCAACAAATCTTCAAGACGCAGACGGTAAAGATCAGGGATCGTTTTGATCCGACCCCTCACCACCAAGGTATCGATCAGCGCAGGACCGAAGCCTTCGATGTCGACTGCGGCATCGGAGACGAAGTGCTGAAACCGGCGCGTGAGTTGCGCAGGGCAGTCGATGTTGGGACAGCGCACCGCGACTTCGGCGGACGCTTGCACCACCGCCGTCTGACAAGCGGGACACTGCGTTGGAAAAACGAAAACATGACTCGTCGCCGAGCGGCGCGCCACGTTCACCCCCACGATAGCCGGAATGATTTCGCCGGCCTTTTCTACATAAACAAAATCGCCGACGCGGATATCGCTGCGGGCGATTTCCGCACGGTTGTGCAGCGAGGCGCGCGCAATCGTCGAGCCGGCCAGACGCACGGGTGCGAGTTCAGCCACGGGCGTGAGCAGGCCGGTGCGGCCCACTTGAACGGTGATCGCGAGGAGCTGGGTCTCCGCACGGTCGGGCGAAAATTTGTAGGCCATAGCCCAACGCGGCGCGTGTTCGGTCGCGCCGACTTCATTGCGCAACGGAACGGAGTCGAGTTTCACGACCGCGCCATCGACGGGAAACGCGAGTTGCGGCCGCGAGCGGTCAAAGGCCTGCACGGCGGACCAGATCTCATCGGCCGTGCGTGCTGTGGAAAAATTCTCCAACCCCGGCAGGCCCCACGCCCGCACCCGGGCGTGAAACTCGCGCTGCGTCGCGGGCAACGCCGTAATCGGGGCGCACGCTCCCCAGCCATAAAATACGATGGCGAGCTTTCGTTCGGCAACCTCACGCGGATCGAGCTGTTTGAGCGTTCCCGCCGCGAGGTTACGCGGATGAGCAAACGTCGCCTCGCCGGCGGCTTCGCGCTCGCGGTTGATACGGGTGAACTCCGCGAGCGGCAGATAAATTTCACCGCGCAGTTCGATGACATCGGGCAAGGGATTGGCCGAGCCATCGGGCGCCGTAGCACGCAACTCTCGCGGCAACGCGCGAATCGTGCGGGCGTTGGCGGTGACGTCGTCGCCCTCGAGCCCGTTGCCGCGCGTGACGGCGCGGACGAGTTTTCCTTTCTGGTAGGTCACGCTCACCGCGAGTCCGTCGAACTTCGGCTCGACCACATAAACGAGATCGGCGCGCCCGAGTTGCTTGGTAAGTCGCGCATAAAATCCGCGCAGATCGGCTTCCGAATAACTTTTGTCCAGAGACAGCATTCGCTCGCGATGGCGGTAGAGCGGGAACGCGCCCGTGCGATCATCGCCGAGCGAATCACTGGGCGAATCTCCGGTAGCCGCCGCTGGGAAACCTTTTTCTAGCGCCGCCAGCTCGCGCTTCAATCGATCGTAGGCCGCGTCGCTGATTTCGGGCGCAGATTTTTTGTAATAGAGTTCGTCGTGGTGTGCGATTTCACGGCGCAGGGTGTCAACGCGCGCTCTCGCCTTGTCCGGAGTGAGCAACGTCGACGTGGCGATAATCGCCTCGACGCCCGACGCAGAGGAGACCGCCCGGAGAACCTCGGCCCACATCATCGCGAAGCAGAGCGCCGCCGCCCAGCCACGGCCGAAAAATCCGATCATTCGACGACCATCACGCAGAGAAACGGGATACGTGCTCATAGGGGTTTGCACCGGCGGGATTAAACCCGCCGACAGGGCGGGACTGAAGACGCATATCCATGAACATCTTGGATTAAGAGCACAAAAAAGGCGCCCCGCGTGAACGAGGCGCCTTGAAGTTATTTCCTAGCGTGATCGTGAGATCGGCGCGGATTTTTTAGTAGTCCATGCCGCCGCCGGGAGGATGGCCGTGACCGCCGGCCGACTCCTTCTTCTCGGGGATCTCGGTGATCATGCACTCGGTCGTCAGGAGGAGACCAGCAATCGACGCGGCGTTTTGCAGCGCGGTGCGGGTGACCTTCGTCGGATCGACGACGCCGGCCTTAACGAGATCTTCGAACTTCTCGGTGGCGACGTTGTAGCCGATGTTACCCTTGGAGCCGAGGACTTCCTTGACCACGACGCCACCGTCGACGCCTGCGTTGTAGCAGAGAGCGCGGATGGGGTGTTCGATGGCGCGACGCACGATCTGGGCACCGGCAGCCTCATCACCCTCGAGCTTGAGCGCTTCGATGGCTTTGATGGTGCGGAGGAGAGCGACGCCGCCGCCGGCAACGATACCCTCTTCAACGGCCGCGCGGGTCGCATGGAGAGCGTCTTCGACGCGGGCCTTCTTTTCCTTCATCTCAACTTCGGTGGAGGCACCGACGTTGATGACGGCGATACCGCCGGCCAATTTCGCGAGACGCTCCTGGAGCTTTTCGCGATCGTAGTCGGAGGTGGTCTCGTCAATCTGACGGCGGAGCTGCTTCACGCGGCCCTGGATGTCAGACGATTTGCCGGAGCCTTCGACGATGGTGGTATTCTCCTTGTCGACGACGATGCGCTTGGCCTTGCCGAGGTCGGCGAGGG